>JAKALZ010000274.1 GCA_021813065.1 bacterium | reverse complement strand
CGCTTGCGCTGATCGGCACTGTGATAATCGGTCTTTTTTTGCTCGTCGCGCTCTTCGCGCCGCTGCTCGCGCCCTACAGCGCGGTTGGAACGGACTTGGCGCACAAGCTGGAGGCGCCGAGCGCCGTGCATCCCTTTGGGCTCGATCAGTTCGGGCGCGATGTGCTGAGCCGCGTGATCATGGGCACGCGGATCGAGGTTCAGATAATCTTCATTATTTCTGTCATCAGCATCTCGATTGGGTTGGTGGTGGGCATTATCGCCGGGTATTTCGGTGGCATCGTCGATGAGATTCTAATGCGAATAACCGACATCTTCCTCGCTTTTCCCCGGTTGGTGCTCGCCATGGCATTCGCGGCGGCGCTGCGGCCGACCCTCACGAACGCGATTGTCGCCATTTCGCTCGTCGAATGGACGGTGTATGCGCGTCTCGCCCGCGCAGAAGCGATCAAAGTTCGTTCGCAGCCCTACATCGAGGCGATTCGAGCAATGGGCGCGCGCGACACAAAGATCATGTTTTTCCACGTGCTCCCCATGTCCATTTCCCCCGTCATCGTTCAGCTCACGATGCGGATGGGAACCATTATCCTCACCGCGGCAAGCCTTGGCTTTCTGGGCTTAGGCGCGCAACCGCCGCTCCCCGAGTGGGGCGCGATAGTATCCGATGGGCGCAGCTATCTCATGGAGAATTGGTGGATCACGACCTTCCCGGGAATGGCGATCGCCTTCGTTGTACTCGGATTCAATCTGCTCGGCGATGGGATACGCGACATTCTTGACCCAAGGATCAGGAGATAAGCATGCGACGAAGCGGAGATTTGCTCACTATTTCCAATCTCAGGGTTGTCTTTGACACGTACGCGGGACAAGTGAAGGCGCTCAACGGGGTCGATCTGTGGATGAACCATGGTGAGCGGCTCAGCGTGGTTGGGGAGACAGGGTGCGGGAAGTCGGTCACCGCGCTGTCCATTATGCGCCTCATAGAAGAGCCGGGACGGATCACTGAGGGCAGCATTCACTTTGAAGGCCAGGACCTTGTTCCACTTTCAGAGAGCCAGCTCAACAGAATCCGAGGCAAAGACATCGCGATGATTTTTCAGGAGCCTGTGGCGGCGCTCAATCCGGTAATGAAGGTAGGCGCTCAGATCATCGAGAACATCGAGTGCCAGAAGAACGCCTCGTGCGGCGATGATGAGGTCCGCCTTTCCAAGAAGGCGGAACGCGCCGCGAAATCTTCGTCGCTTGAACTCATGCGCGCAATGCTGGGTCACGTTGGTCTGGACTGGCAGCGAACCGAGAATCTCTATCCCCATGAACTAAGCGGCGGAATGGCACAGCGTGTCATGATCGCGATGGCGCTTTCGTCCCAGCCGAGGCTCCTCATCGCGGACGAGCCAACTTCCGCGCTCGATGTCACGATACAGGCGCAGATTCTGAATCTGCTCAACAGTCTCGTCCGCGAAACCAAGACCGCGGTTCTACTTATCACCCACGCGATGGGAATCGCCGCGCAATTTTCAGACTTCATCGCGGTTATGTACGCGGGCAATGTTGTCGAGTATGGCTCGGTGGAAGCGATATTCAGCAATCCTCTGCACCCTTACACCGTGGGACTCTTGAAGGCTGTCCCGAAAATTGGAAATGCCGAAGAGTTGCAGAGCATTCCGGGCATCGTTCCAGATCTCATCTCGCCCCCGAGCGGTTGCCGATTCCACCCGCGCTGTTCGCACCGCAGACCTGAGTGCGAAAGAGAACAGCCGCGATTTGAGCCTGTCCAGGGCGCCACAGAGGCAGACCGACACCATGTGGCTTGTTTTTTGTATCAGAATGATCAATGAGAGGACCACTATCGATGCAGCAAGGGACACAAGCGATACAAGACGCGGACACATTGATTCAAGTAGAACACCTCAAGAAATATTTTGAGATTAAAAAGAATTTTTATTCTCGTCCTCTCCACGTAAAAGCTGTCGACGATTGTAGTTTCGCGATCCGAAAGAACACGGTATTCGGAGTGGTAGGCGAGTCGGGTTCTGGCAAGACGACACTCGGTCGTGTCATCCTTCGCCTCATCGAGGCGACAGGAGGATCCATCGCCTTTGATGGCACCGACCTCAGGTCGCTCCCAAGCGAGGAGCTTCGGCTGTTCAGGCGGCGCATGCAGATCATCTCGCAGGACCCTTACAACTCGCTGCATCCCCGCAAGGTCGTAAAGAAGCTGATCGGCGAGGGCTTGCGGATTCATTTTCAGCTCTCGTCGCAGGAAATCGACGAGCGGGTCAAGCAGATACTGACGCGCGTTGGATTGCGCGAAGAGCACATGTACCGCTACTCGCACGAATTTTCTGGTGGCCAGCGCCAACGTATCGCCATCGCGCGAGCGCTCGTGCTCAAACCTGAATTCATCGTGCTCGACGAACCGACTTCAGCCCTCGACGTATCGGTGCAGGCGATCATCCTCAAGATGCTCAGAGACCTCAAGCGCGATTTTGCTCTCACCTATATGCTTATTACCCACGACCTCGCCGTCATCGACTACATGGCGGACGATGTCGCGGTGATGTATCTAGGGCAGCTCGTCGAGATGGGCAAAAAGGATGACATTTTTTCTAAAACCGCGCACCCCTACGCGCGGCTGCTCATCGATTCAGTTCCTCCCCCGACACCGAACAAGCAGTGGAGCGGCAAGGTTCTGAGCGGAGAAATTCCAAGCCCCATCCATGTGCCATCAGGCTGCAGGTTCCACCCGAGGTGCCCATATTCGCGCGAGCTGTGCGGCGCGAAGGAGCCTGAACTCGTGGAACTCCAGCCCGGCCACTTCGTGAAGTGTCACTACCCACTCGGCGTGAAAAGCTAAACGCGCCATCGCGCGCTGCCTTTTTCGCTTAGTCGGCGCATCTCACCTTGTGAAAACGATTTCGCTCTATATAGATATCGAATCCCTCGGGTGTCGGCTCAAATACCACAAGCTGGCGCACTCCTTCTGTGAGAATGTAAAAGCGATTGCTTGCCATCGTAGCATCTTCGGGGATGAGGGGCACGACTGTATCCTGAAAATCATCCTTCTGCTCGAGGTAGAGCATGCCCGCTTTCGAGAACACACGCGCGCGGTTCACGCCGCGATATGTCTCATATTCCCCCGAGAATGATCTCATCCGTCGCGTGCTCACAAGAGAGGGAATCGTCTTGAAAGGGTCGTGTCCAAGAAGCGCCGCGAAAATGCCCTCGATGATTGTCGCGTGGGGCATTCCGGACGCGTTCGCCACGATGACCGCGCCGAGTTCTTCGCGAGGAAGGAATGCGGTGTAGGCGGTGGC
>JAKALZ010000273.1 GCA_021813065.1 bacterium | reverse complement strand
AGAGATTAAGCTGCACGGCGGCGCCGTCGCGATCACGCAGGAGGGCACGCTCAAAGGCGATGCTGTATCAGCGACCACCGATTGGTCCAACCTCCAGGTATCCGGCGAGGTTTCCGGCGCGATCACTCCCAAGGAAAACGCTCCATCCCAATGAACCCAACGCAACGCGCTACGCTGGAAGCCTCTCATCTGCGCAAGAATTTCGGCCGCACCCAGGCTGTCGCCGATGTCAGCTTCTCAATGGAAACAGGCGAGGTAATCGGACTCCTTGGCCCGAATGGAGCGGGTAAAACCACCGTCTTCTACATGATCGCCGGTTTTTTAAAGCCAACAGCGGGCAATGTGCTGTTCAATGGCCTTCACATCGACAGGCTCCCCATGTTTCGACGAGCGATCCTCGGCATTTCATATCTCCCTCAGGAAGCATCCATATTCAGGCGGCTCACTGTAGAAGAGAATATTCTTTCCGTGCTCGAAGCACGAAGCGGACTCTCTCTGTCAGAGCGTCGAAAGAAGACCGCGCAACTTCTTGAAGAATTTGGAATAACCCATGTCGCGAAGCAACCCGCCTACACGCTCTCGGGCGGTGAGCGCCGAAGAACCGAAATCGCGCGCGCGCTCGCCATAGAGCCGAAATTTCTGCTCCTCGATGAGCCCTTTACGGGCATTGATCCAATCGCGATCCGCGAGATCAAGTTTCTCATACAATCGCTCTCGGCCAAGGGCATTGGCGTGCTGCTCACCGACCACAATGTGCGCGACGCACTCGCCATCACCACACGCGCGTACATTATCAACAGAGGAGTCATTGTGGCGCATGGCGAACCCCAGAGCATTATCGATAACCCTCTTGCCCGCGAAACATATTTGGGCCAGGATTTTGAAATGTGACTCCCGTGCCGCACGACAGAAGGCGGGCACACCACTGTCGGTCGAGCGGCCGCCGATTTCACCGCTCCGGATCACAGTGTCCCTGGCCGTGCCGCCTGTGCGGTTCAACCTAAATTCGCGCAATTCTTCGTGAAATAAATCACTGTTGACGTCTGCGCTGACGCATGTTACATTTAACGACAGCCCGCATGGGCTACCCACCATTTCTATATCGGAAAAACCATGAGGTACTTTGATACTCACGCCCACATCGGGCTTATTTACGATGACCCGATCGAACAACTCCTTGTTTGCCAACAAGCTAAGCTTGCCGGTGTCAGCCGTATTGTCAGCATCTGCAACAGCCTCGTGGATTTCAAACAAGTGTATGAGAATTTGAAACCCGCGGAGCAAGTCTATCACGCGGTGGGCGTCTCACCCTCCGAAGTCAGCAGCCCAGGACGAGACTGGCAGCGCTACATCGAAGAGGCGACAAAACTCCCTCGCGTCATCGCCATCGGCGAGATCGGCCTCGACTACTATCACAAATTCGGCGATAAGCGGAGCCAGATCGAACTCTTCATTGACCAGCTCGAAATCGCCGCGCGGCTCAACTTGCCCGTCATCATCCACAACCGCGAGGCGGGAAGAGATGTGCTCGACATCCTGAAAGACCGCATGCCACCCGCTGGCGCCGTGCTGCACTGTTACTCCGAGAATGCCGCATACGCCGCGGACATCCTCGATCTCGGACTCGACATCTACTTTTCGTTCGCGGGAAATCTGACGTACCGCAATGCCCGGAATCTGCACGAAACAGTGGCCTTCCTCCCTCTGGATCGCGTACTTCTCGAGAGCGAGGCGCCGTTCATGGTACCCGCGGATTACAGGAACAAGCGCAATATGCCTGAATATCTTCCTTCGACCGCGCAGTTCCTCGCTGACTTCCTCAACATCGATGTCGAAGAGGTCGCGGAGACCACCTACCTGAACGCCTGTCGATTCTTCCGGCTCGCGCCCTGACAATTCAGCGACGCAATGAACCACAACAGCGCCTCCCACCCCTTTGTCCTCGATGAAGGTGCGTGGGAGGCTCCTTATTTTCTCGCTCCTGTCGCGGGGTACTCCGACGCGGCGTTCAGGGCTGTGTGTGCCGAGATGGGCGCCGCGCTGTGCTACACGGAGATGGTGAGCGCCGAAGCCTTGGTGCGTGGCCACAAAAAAACGAAGATACTCCTTGAGCGTGATCCAGTAGAAATGGCATACGCGATACAGCTTTTCGGCGCGAATCCCGCGACGCTCGCGGCGGCCGCCGAAATGGTGAGTAAGTATAAACCTGTCGTCATCGATCTGAATTGCGGTTGCCCCGTTCCAAAAATTATTAAAGCGGGCGCTGGTTCAGCGCTTTTGAGAACGCCGGAAAAAATTGGCGAAATCGTGAGGGCAATGCGCGATGCTACGTCCATCCCCATATCGGTCAAACTGCGCACGGGCTGGGACAAGGACTCGATTAATTACCTCGAAACCGCCGGAGCGGCTATACAGGCGGGCGCCTGCGCCGTAACCCTTCATGGACGTACCCGCACGCAGGGCTATTTGGGCCAGGCGGATTGGGAGGCGATTCGCGACCTCAGCGCGCGCGCGGATGTTCCGGTGTTCGGATCGGGTGATGTCTTCAGCGCGCGAGCTGCCATCGATATGCGCGCGCGTACGGGGTGCGCGGGCGTGATGATCGCGAGAGGCGCGATCGGAAATCCCTTTATTTTCGCGGAACTCCGCGAGTCGGGCGACGCTGGAGAGATACCCTCGCGCCGCGTCGCCGAAACCATGGAGCACCATCTATCGCTCGCCGTTCAGCGCTTTGGAGAAAAGAGCGCGTGCATGGAATTCCGCAAGCACTTCTGCGCGTATACGAAAGGCCTTCCCAGTGGAGCTCAGTTGAGGGCTCGAGCTGTGCGATGTTCAACCTTTGAGGAATTCTCCCAGATTTTTAAAGAGATGAAGGGATAATCCGAGCTTCTGCACGGCGCGCAAGGGCACTGCGCGGCGCGCGGAGCGGCGCGGGGTAGCGCGGCGGCACGCGGCGAGACAGCGAAGGGTAGCGGAGCGCAAAGCTCACCTCATTTCCGCGACCTTTCCTAACGAACCGCGCCGAGCCAATCCGGCATTGTGCCAAGGTAGCGCTCGAGCGAAGTCTGGAAATTTTCATTTATAGATTGCTCAGCTACGCCTCCAGAAAGCGTCAAGTCAAGCCAGCGGCGCAAAAAATCCTTCGAAAAACTATCCCAATAGTCAGGAAGCGCGGGCTGGGATGGCAGTGCCGATTCCATCAGCGGATTCTGCGCATACTCAGGGAAATAGGTGCGGAAGGTCTGATTATTCATCTGGATGAGACTGCTGAAGCCTCCGAATGGCCCGATATATTCTGGCAGAAGCTGCTGGGTTTCCATTT
>JAKALZ010000272.1 GCA_021813065.1 bacterium | reverse complement strand
AATCGGAACAATGCGAATCGAACCTCGCTTTGGCTCCTTTAGCCCATGTTGTTCTTCCCATGAGTGCAGGACCTCTAGGTAATCCGTGTGTACACAACCCAAGGTAAGGCCTCTAACCTCACCCAGCCGCATCCCTGTCGCAGCGGCAAGCGCATTCGCCGTCATAGCCAATGCATCTCCATCCCAGAGAGTGATGAGCGCATTCTTATCAAAGAGCGTTGCAACTTCCTGCATTGTCAGGATTCCCTTTTCCGCGCTCATCTCACGTAGAAGAGCCACTCGCTCTGTGGGATCGCGCTCCAAATATCCGAGGCGGATCGCTTCACGGAGCATCACGCGAAGACAGGTATACACTCGATTGACCGATGCAGAGCTCAATGTATGCACCTGTGAAAGCTTTAATATGAACTGCTCAAAATCGATGGGCTTGAGTGCATCGAGATGCCGTTGCCCAAACTCTGGAATAAGGTACTTTTTACAATAGCCACCAGATATTGAAGCATAACCACGGGATATTGAATCGCCCCGCGCAAGTTTACCCTGGATATAGGTAGATTTTTCATAGTCCCAGAAATCTTGAGCAAGTTTTTCGAAAGTAAGTCGACCATGAGCAAAGCTCGTTACCTTACCATCTTTGATTTGCTTGTCAGCCCAGTTGGATGCGGCGCTCTTCGATGAGCACCCCGAAGAGACTGCGGAGAGGTACTCTCCTGTTTCAGGGTCGCGAAATTTGACATAGTACATGAACCGATTCTTCTGGCGAGTAGGTCGTTTTTGGACAGAATACGGTCGTTTGGATCGTTCCATGGCATCCTCCTAAGTGGTCTTGACCCCTCCTTTCTCAAGGTCAGAGTCAAGGTCAGAACAGGTGAAAAGCCAGGAAATCCGGTTTTCGGTTTTTCCGTAATTCATTTTTAAATAAGAAATTGCCCAGAGGGGGACTTGAACCCCCATGGTTTCCCACTAGAACCTGAATCTAGCGTGTCTGCCAATTCCACCATCTGGGCAGGTGCGGGTGTATTTATATCGCGGGGCAGGCTTTGGTGTCAAGGATGAACTGGAGTGCGGGCCGCGAGAGGGTGGGCGGCGCGAGGTGAGCGCGAGGTGAGGTGTGCGTTTCATTTTTTGATACCTGCGTTTCAGAACTTGCGGGATCGCGGGAGTGGAGTTACAATAATCGAGCGCACGAACGTAATTGGCAGGGCGCAATTGAGGGCACCTGTATGAAATTATCCGAATGGAATGGCGATTTTGCTGGAATTGATTATGTATCGTTCATTCTGATCGATATTGATGGTCGCATGAGGGCTGTGAGTTTGCCTTCGTCGTACGCGAGCGAGGCGGTGCTCCAGAAGGGCATCGGTTTCGACGCGTCGAACTTTGGATTCGCGGCGGTGCAGGCGTCCGATATGCTCGCGGTGCCCGACCTCGAGTCGGCGTTTGTCGAGCAGAAGGACGGGTTCAATATTCTCCACGCGTTCTGCGATGTGCGCGCTTCCGATGGGACTGAATTTAGTCAGTATCCGCGGTCGGTGATCCGTGCGGCGCGGCGAGCGCTCATGGAGTCAGGCTTGGGCGACGAGGTGAAGATGCTCGTCGAGCTTGAGTTCTATGTTTTTGAGGATGTGCGGTTTTCGACGACAGTCGATCATTCATACTATTTTTTGGAGAGCTCTGAGGGAATAGGCGAGACCTACGACGATGCGCCGAGAGTCGGTCTTTCAAAGGGCTATCACCGTATGGCGCCCGAAGATCGATATCAGTTGCTCCGCAATCGCGCGGTGAAGACAATGATTGATATCGGCATTCCCGTGAAGTATCACCACCACGAGATGGGAGCAGCGCAGCTTGAGATTGAACTGGATTTTATGTCGATGGCGCAGGCAGCGGACGCGGTGTCGCTCGCGAAGTGGATTTTGAGGAACGAGGCCGACGAGCTTGGCCTTAAGGTGACCTTCATGCCGAAACCGATGTACGGGGTGGCGGGGAGCGGGATGCACGTTCATCAGTATATCGAGAAGGATGAGACATCAGTGTTTCCCGGTGAGGGGCTCTATGGTCTCTCTGAAATTGGACTCGCGTACACCGCGGGGCTTTTGAGGCACGCGCTGTCGGGATCGCTGCTCGCGTTCTCGAATCCTTCGACGAACTCGTACCGAAGGCTGGTGCCCGGTTTCGAGGCGCCGGTGAACGCTACATTCGCCCAGAGTTCGAGAGCGGCGGCGGTGCGTATTCCTGGGTATCTCGGTAAGGGCGAAGCGCGTATCGAGTTCCGCACGGGGGACGCGACCGCGAATGTGTACTACTTTTTAGCGGCGATGGTGCTAGCGGGGCTCGACGGAGTTCGAGGTGGGCTCGATCCAGTGGCATTGGGCTTCGCGAAGGAACACCACAACGCGCAACGCGCGATGCCCATAGGGCTCTTCCACGCCTTGGCGGGATTGAAGAGGGATCGCGCGTACCTTGCGTCGGTGTTTCCCGATGCGCTTATCGAGAGCTGGTCCGCGCGCAAGGAGAAGGAGGGGGCATACGTGTACAACGCTCCTGTTCCCCAGGAGTTTGAGCTCTACTTTGAGTGATGTGGAGAATCTCGGCGCGGGTTTTGCCCGCGCCGTTTTTTTGAGGAGACGAATAATGGCACAGATGGTTCTATCTGGCGATGAGGCGATAGCCCAGGCCGCGCTCGATGCGGGGGTCGCCGGCGCGTTCGCGTATCCAGGAACGCCCTCGACGGAGATTATGGAGTACTTGCAAGAGCATATTGAAGATGTAAGTGATACGGCGCGTGGCGCGACAGATGGGGTTTCGGGTGTCGCTGAAATGCGCGATGCCGCGACAACCGCCCGCGTTGCGCAGTGGTGCGCTAACGAGAAAACCGCCTACGAATCGGCGCTCGGCGTCTCACATACGGGAAAACGAACGATGGTGTCGATGAAACATGTCGGGCTCAATGTCGCGATGGATCCCTTTGTGAACTCAGCGCTGCTCAAGATCAATGGCGGGCTCGTGGTTGTAGTGGCCGACGACCCAAGCATGCACTCGAGTCAAGATGAGCAGGATTCGCGAGTGCTCGCGGATTTCGCGCGCGTGCCCTGCTTCGAGCCCTCCGATCAACAAGAAGCGTACAGCATGATGCGCGAGGCGTTTGTCTATTCGGAGAAAAACGAGGTGCCGGTGCTGGTTAGAGTTACGACACGGCTCGCGCACGCGCGCGCGATGGTGCGGATGGAAGCGGCCCTGACCGTGACAGACCGTGGCGAAACGCACGACCCAGCCTCGTGGGTACTCATGCCCGCGATGGCCCAGCAACGTTGGACGTCCCTGCT
>JAKALZ010000010.1 GCA_021813065.1 bacterium | reverse complement strand
CATAGAACTATGAAGAGCGCAATGCGCTCATAATTCTTCATCATCCTCTTCTGTGGCTGTTCCACCCTTCCACTGCCAGTGGAGATATGCCTCGAGGAAGGGATCGATTTCTCCATCCATAACGGATTGCGCATTTCCCACCGCGAATTTATTTCTGTGGTCCTTCACCATGGTATAAGGCTGGAAAACATAGGAACGGATCTGCGAACCCCACGCGATTTCCTTTTTTTCTCCAGCAAATTTTGCGGTCTCTTTGTCTTTCTCCGCTCGGTAGTACTCATAGAGCCTCGATTTGAGGATATTCATCGCGACATCCTTGTTCTTGTACTGGCTGCGTTCATTCTGGCATGTAACTACGATACCGGTCTCAAGGTGGGTGATTCTCACCGCCGAATCAGTCTTGTTGACCTTCTGGCCGCCCGCGCCACCCGCGCGATATGTATCGATGCGAATATCCTCAGGGCGGATATCGATTTCAATCGAGTCATCGAGAACCGGCATAACCGACACTGAGGCGAAGGATGTATGCCTCCTAGCGTTCGCGTCAAAGGGTGATATGCGCACGAGCCTGTGCACGCCTGTCTCGCCCTTGAGATACCCATACGCATAATCACCGGAAATCTGAAGGGTCACGGACTTGATGCCGCCTTCAGCTTCAAGGAAATCAAGTGTCTCAACCTTGAAATCATGCCGCTCTGCCCAGCGAAGGTACATTCGGTACAACATGCTTGCCCAGTCGCAGGCTTCTGTTCCGCCGGACCCCGCGTGGATTGTCAGGAATGCGTCATTCGCATCGGCTTCGCCTGAGAGAAGTTCGTAGATTAACGCTTTATCAAAGCGCTCCTTGATCTCTTTCAGCGTGACAACAAGGTCAGCCTCCATATCCTGGTGATCTTCTTCGCGCACAAGTTCAAACATCTCGAGGAGGGAGACAATGTCATCGTGCAGTTTTTGCCACGACTGGAGACGATCCTTGAGAATCTTAATTTCGCTCAGTATTTTGCGTGCTTTTTTTTGATCCGACCAAAAATCCTCGGCGGTAGTCAGCGCTTCCTTGGCATGAATCTTCGCTTCAATTGCGGGCGCGTCAAAGACGCCCCCAGATTTCGAGAATTTCATTCTTCAATTCATGTATTGGTTTTAATAGATCCTCAAGCATTTCTCTCTCCCGCGTTAGAATTTGTTATACGCTAAAATTATATACTGTCTCATGCTCCCAGATCTCGCCTGGCTCAATAAAGGGCGAGGGGAACTGAGGCTTATTCGGCGAATCAGGGAACATCTGTGTCTCAAGACAAAAGCCCGCGTATTTATCGTAGATCAATCCGCCTTTGCCTAAGATACCCGTCAGGTTGTTGCCCGTATAAAACTGAACGGCTGGCAAAGTGGTCGATACTGTCATGATCCTCCCGCTGCCAGGCTCACTGACCCTCGCGAAGGGTTTGAGCGGGAGATAGTCTCTATCGATGATATAGCAAAAGTCGTATCCTCCTCCTACTTCGGCGATATCCTTTCCCATTACTTTTTTTTCGTTGAAATCGTACGCATTATTCTTCGCCGGCGCGATTTCCCCGGTTGGGATGAGGCCCGTGTCGACAACGAGGTACGAACGCGCGTGGAGCTGGAGGGTGTGCTCCAAAATCGATCCTCTCCCCTCTCCCGCTAGATTGAAGTACGCGTGGTTGGTCAAATTGAGGGGAGTCTTGGCGTCGCTTTTCGCGACATAGCGGAGACGCAGAGATCCCGAGGAGGAGAGCGAAACGGTCATCTTTGCCGCGAGGGTCCCAGGGTATCCTTCTTCTCCTGCTGGACTGGTTCTCGAAAATTGAACGGCTGGGTCACCGTTGATCGTCGACAGCTCATAATCCCAAAGATGTTTATCAAATCCCCTCTTCCCGCCATGCAGGTGATTTTTGCCATTATTGGCGAAGAGCTGGTGCTCTTTGCCATCCATGCTGAATCGCGCACTGCCAATTCTGTTGGCGAACCGCCCCACGGTAGATCCAAAAAAAGGGTGCTTTGAAGTATAGCCTGCGAGTGTCGAAAAGCCGAGAAGCACATCATCAAGATGACCGAGCCTGTCAGGCGCCAAAAGGCTTGTCCAAGTGGCGCCCCAATCGGTAAACGCGGCGTTGAATTCTCCCGCGCTGAACACAAAGAGCGACACGTCTCTCCCATCGGAGAGTGTGCCGAACAGTTTTTTCACTACATCATTTTTTGCGGTATGCATGCATTGTCTCCTCGTCGATCCAGACTACCGTGGAGCGATAATCGCGTCAATTATGAAATCGCGCAGGGCTTAGAGCTTATAATTCATTCTATAAAAAACTTCGAACAGCGCGTCGGGGAGGAAGCGTCGAGCCCATATCGCGAATCGCTCAAAAAGCGGTCCTACGCTTATGCGGATCGGAAACTTTCTCGACGCCGCCAGCGCCACGATTCGCCGCGCGGCAACCGCAGGGTCAACTCCGTGCGTCTCATCGCGCTCCTGGATTCCGAGCACAGTCAGCATTTTTTCTCTGTAGGGACTATTCTCCGGAGCGATTTTCTTGCGCGCGTCCGTGAATCCAGTCTTGAAGTCGCCAGGTTCCACCACGCAGACATCGATACCAAAGGGGCTCACCTCATAGCGGATCGATTCGACGAAGCCTTCAAGCGCGAATTTGCTCGCTGAATAGTAGCCCTGGAACGGCATTCCAATCTTGCCAGCGACGGACCCGAAAACAATGATTTTCCCGCCTCCCTTCGCGCGCATCACGGGAAGCATCGCCTGGACAGTGCGCGCGACGCCGAAGAAATTCACCTCGAACTGTGCTTTGGCCTCTTCCATCGGCGTCTCTTCGATCGAGCCACTCACTCCATACCCCGCCGCCAAGACAAGTAGGTCGAGGCGATCTTCGCGGGAGAGAATGAAATCCTTTGCGCGCAGCACTGACGTGTCGCTCGTGACATCGATTGAAACGTACGTAAAGTTCGCTCCGGTCGATTCTCGCGGCTGCCGTCTTCCGCCGCCATATACAATATAACCTTCATTCGCGAGTTGATTCGCGATCGCAAGTCCTAATCCACTGGTCGCCCCTGTTACAAACGCAACTTTTCTTTTCTGTTGAAAATTATTCATAATACCCTCTATTTTCTTACTCTATATGCATCTACGATTATTTCAGCGATCTCTTCCGCGTTCCAGCGCTCCGTGTCGATCGAGAGATGCGCACAGGAAGTGTCGTTGATATCGATATTGTAAAGAGTCCTATAGCGTGCGCGGTCCTTCGCGTCTCTCTCTTGTGTAAAGCGATCGATTGCCGCGATATCGCCGCCTTCGCGGGCGTGAATCCGCTGAACCCTCACCGCGTGACTCGCGCGCAAGTAGATTTTTAAATCCGCTTCAGGCACCATCCAGATAGCGAGCCTTGAACCTACCACTGTATTGCCTTCGCGGGCAAGCTCAGCTTGGTGCTCATCGAGTTTTCTATCGTACTCAAGGCTATCCTGCGCCTTTTTCAAGAGCTCCTCAAAGGGTATCCCCATATCCTTGGCCATTGTTCTGAATGTGTAATTTACAGGCAAAAATCCAAGCTTTTGGGCGACGAGCCGTACGACAGTCGTGTTGCCACAGCCCGACTTGCCAGAAATGGCGATTATTCCCATCTGAGATCACTCCACATTTCTAAGCTGTTCACGTATGTTCTCAAGCGCGTCCTTCATCTCTACCACCGCGTGAGAAATTGAGATCACCATACTCTTGGAGCCTATGGTGTTGACCTCTCTGTTCATTTCCTGGCATAGAAAATCAAGCTTCTTGCCGCAGGAGGGCTCTACCGCGATAGACTCAAACGCTGAAAAATGTGCCTTGAGACGCTCGATCTCTTCATTGATCGTGAGGCGCACGAGCTGCACGGCGACTTCCTGAAGCACGCGACTTTGGTCGTAATTCTCCGCAAGCAGCTCCCTGAAGCGCGTGGTTATTTGATCGTATACGATTTTTTCCTGGGCCGCTGCCTGCGCTTCGACCTCCAAAAGCTTTGCGGTAAGTCTCTTCACCTCATTTGCGATATTCGACTGTGTAGCGAGTCCCTCCCGAAGCCTACTCTCTTCGAATTCGCGCCAGGTTTCTTCCAGAGAAGGCATGATCGATTCCCACACGGAGAGTTCGTCGACTTCGGAGTTCATCTCGATGATACCAGGGAAACGAGCAATGGTGTCCAGACTGAGTTGTTCATCGATGCTACATTCGCGAGCGAGTCCACGAAGCTGCTCAGCCAGTACGCGCGCGGATTGCGCGTGAAATACAATATCGTCAATCGAAGCCTCGATCTTTCTCGCGCGAATCGTACACTCAATTTTACCGCGTGAAATCCTTGAACCAAGAAAGTCCCGCACGTGCGCCTCAATTCCCGAAATCGGGGGAGGCAGGGAAATGGCGATATCCAGAAATCTATTGTTATACGATTTGAGGGTAATTGTCCCTTGCAAGCCCTTTCCGGAAAGCGCGTGATGCGCGAATCCTGTCATGCTTTTCATTGTTGATATTCTCCATCAAGGTGGTTGTTATCAGAATTCCGCAAGGCCTCGGCGAGCGCTAGTCCGAGCTTCCAGTTATCGCCTGCGCCCATCGTGAGCACAATGTCGCCAGGCTGTACCGCGCCAAGGAGGAATTCCAACGCGTCGAGAGGTTCTTCGCTATAGGCGATAAAATTCTCAGCTCCATGTACCGACTCTCGCGCTTTGGATTGCGAGTCGAGATTGATCGCGGGAACCTCAGGCCGCCGCGCGCGAAGTTTTTCGAAAAGAGTCACGCCGCTGAATCCAGGCAGAGATGTTTCGCGCGCGGATGCGTAAATTTTGTGGAGCACGACAACGTCCGCGGCATCTAAGGACGCGATAAAATCATCCTGAAGAGCGATCGTTCTGCTGTACGTGTGCGACATAAAATCTATTATGAGCCTTCTGCGCGGCCAGAATTTTTTAATTCCTTCGATTGTGGTTTGTAATGCGGTTGGGTGATGTCCGTAGTCGTCGATGATGAGGATTTTCTTGTATTTTCCAATAATTTCACTGCGTCTCTTCGATCCTCTGAAGCGCGAGAGCGCCTGTGCGACGACGCTCCACTCCGCGTTTCCAAAATTGGCTCCCAGCTGATCGAGGCGAAGTGATTCGACGAGCGCGATCGCCGCGACCGCGTCGAGCACGAGATGGCGACCTGGTACGTGCAGCTTGAGCGGTTCTGGTGCGTCGCCGACCACAAATGTGTTTTCTCCCTCCGAGGTCTTGTACTCTTTGATCTTGTATCTTCCTCGCGCTGAAAAACCATACTCTACAAAATGCAAATCATTCCTGCTTTGTAGGACAATGGCCGCGACCTCAGTCGCGCCTTTCTGGTCGGCGCAGAATATTAGGTTGCCGCCGATTGGGAGGCTCATCGCGTACTCGACAAAGGCATCCCGGATGCTCTCATAGGTGGGAAAATAATCTTGATGGTCGCTCTCAACTGAGGTGAGCACGATCCACCACGGCTTGAAATTGAGAAAATGCTTGCGGTACTCACAGGTTTCGGCGACAAAATACCTGTCGCCCGCAATGAGTGTGCAGCGTCCATTGAAATTCGCGATTGCCGATCCCGCGAGTACCGACGCGGGGATCGAGAGCGCTTCGATGAGGATCCCTGCCATCGCGGTAGTCGTTGTTTTGCCGTGTACGCCCGCGATTCCGGCGGAGCGGCTGTGCAGAGAAAGCGCTCCAAGAGCTTCAGGATACGTGAATATTGGAATATTTCGAGCATTAGCCTCCCTCAATTCAGGATTCGTCTCTCGAGAGTACGCGGCGGAGTGAATGACAAGGTCAATATCTGAAGTTACATGCCGCGCGTCAAAATTCTCAAAGACGGGAATGCCCAATGAGTGCAGGATGCTATCTGTATAGAATACATCAGGCACATCGCTGCCGGTGAGTTTAGCGCCCTTGTTGTGGAGAATTTCCGCGAGCGCGGTCATACCTGTACCTTTGGCGCCCACAAGATAGATTGATAGGCCTTTTATCGTTGTCGGAAATTGCGCTGTATGCATACCGCCTCAATTGTAAATAGAATCATATTTTTGCTACAAGCCCTTGCCATCGCTCGACACCGCGCCGTGTGTCAATGTTCAAGCCGCACCGAGAGAGAAAACAGCACGGTCCCTTCCGTGGGAAGTGCGAGGTCCCACCCGATACGCACGGAGATCCCTTCGAAGAGCGGCTGCGCGGCGACAGTATCCGCGCTGAGAGATGGGTTCCGAGATCCACCCTCGATGAGGCTTGGATTCCCCGCCGCGAAGCATGGTGTATCCGATCGAATGGTGAGCTTCTCCGCAGAATCGGAATCGGAGAGCTCTACCCCATCGACCGCGGGGATGAAAAAGTCACTTCTGATATCGACTGGTTGACTATCCCGATGACGCACTACCGCCATTCTATTTCTTTCAATGTTCGCGGAAGCGATGGCCTCCATCGCTGTGTAGAAACAGAACGAGGCCTCAGTTTGGCTCTTGTTTTCTATCTCATACTCAATACTGAAAAAGTCATTTTCAAACTTGTAGGACTTTCGGCACACCACAGAAAGCGATCTTTCACCTATTTTACCGCTGAAATCATGCCCAAAGGCGACACTGTTCGCATCGCGGATATTCTCAATAATATTCCATCGGTCAGAGAGCAAGAGTCCGTGCGCTGACGCGCTTGAACTTTCACAGATGTAATCTTTAAAGAGACCTGTCACTCGCGCGGATGCGTTCCACCCACATGCGTAATTCTTGCTGGTTCGAATAGAATCGAATTCGCTCACCGAGGCCGTCTGCGAATGGATGTAGCAGGTATACAGTGAAGATTGGAAGATAACCTCTTTTATGCCGTCGAAGTTGAGGTCGTCGACAGAAAGAAAATGATGGAAGCGACTTTGCCGAATAGTCTTTTCCGCGTTGATCAGCGAGGAGTAGGCGGCCATTCTCGATTCGGCGAGAAGAATTCCTCCATCGGGGCTTTCCCAGAAGAGGTTGCCGCACTGCGCTCTCCAGATGTCATCGAGTGATGCCTTCTTTCGTGACTTGTCTCCTCTAAAGAGACCTGTTATTGCGGAAACAAAGTTGAGCTTTTGATAAAGCGCGTGCGCGAGGGGATGATCAAGGACTGCCTGCTTCATGTATTGGTAATTCTCAAGATTATGCACAAAATCACGCGATACGTTGTTTTCGCAATATTTTTTGAATCGCTCGGAGCAGCACTGCGCAAAATACGCGGTTCTTGAAGCTTTCGTTGATCTATAGAGCTGGGCGGTTGTAGAGGTGTCGTACTCGAGACAATTCTTTTGAAACCACGCGAAAGTTCTCTCGAAGAGCAGGTCAGGAGATTCACAGCCACTCGCTTGCCAACTGAGGGCAATGTCGCTTCCATCGGCCATCATGATGAATGTACTGCAGTTTTTGTAGACATCCTGAAGTTTGAGCAGTGTAATTTCGAAGGGTTGGAAAGATTGATCTTCCATCGTGGACTCGAAGGTCGGGAAAATAGTGACCATCTTTCGATGATCTTCAGAAATGACTGGGGCGCACGCGCTGTGCGAGGGACGGGATTCCAGAATACAGCGAGCCGGAAGCAGCGTGTACTGTATTTTTGAATTCTGCAGTACCGCAGGCAAAGAGGATGTCCAAGAATACTCGTAGAGCCAAGCTCCGAGGGGGCGCTTTCCTATTGTTTTCCTGATAAACGCGCTCAACGCCTCTACCTGGCCTGTCATGTCCTGGGCGCTCACGAGTCCCGCGAGCGGATTGTAAAAACCGCCGCCTAAGAGTTCCACCTGACCCTTGCGCACCATCTCGGTGAGGAGGTACATGTACTCGGGATGATTTTTTTCCAGCCACGTGAAAATCGCGCCTGAAAAGTGGACGACCGATTTTATCGACGAGAATTTGTAGAGCCCAGAGAGAAAGGGACGCCATGCACCTTGATACACCTGTTCATACAGCGCGTCTGACGCGCTATATGAAAGATCATTGTGCATTCCTAAGACCACCCTGTAGCTCTGCATCGACCTAACAGCTCCTGCGTAAAAATTCGCGATGTGGCAATACTACACGATCGCCCTGAGGCAATGAAGTGCCTACGACTAAAAAATGAGTGACCAACAGGTGAGAAATGAGACAAAGAGCCCTAGAACCATTCCCACAGCCACTTCTTGCCACTTGTGGCCATGAATTTCTTTCACAGGGGTAAAATGAATACCAAAACGTTCAGAGACTTGTTTTCCAAGCACATTGAGCGCTCTTGACTGCAAACCTGCCGATCTTCTGACCCCGAGCGCATCGCGGATTACGATGAGCCCTAAAAAGAGCGAGAGGATAAAGAGGGAGTCAAAACCCTCCACAATAGCGATCGAAGAAGTGAGCGCGGCGACCAGCGCGGAGTGGCTTGAGGGCATGCCTCCTGTTTTCCACAGCATAATAAAGGCTATCTCTTTTGCCTGGAATTTCTTCCGCTTGAGCAATGTGAGTATCGCCTTTAGAATTTGGGCGATTATGAGGCTCATCGCACCCGAAATGAAAATAGGGTTGGAGAAGAGCGACAGAAAGCTTTTATTCAGCATGGTCATTCCAAGTGTGCGAAAAGCGGCTCTTTCTGTCAAGCCAGAGCGATAAACGATTGCTCGCGTTGACTGCATTCATATTCCACATTATGGTGAATGCGTGCAGGAACCAACTACAATAGAGCTCGGAAGAGATGATGAGGGTCGCCGCGCGGATCGCGTGGTGCGAAAAGCGTTGAAGTCGGTTTCTCTTTCTACGATTTACCGTCTCTTTCGGCAAAAACGCATTAGAATTGGCGCACGGGCCATCGGTGCGGATGAGCATTTGAAGGCAGGAGATATCCTGAACCTTTTTCTACCCTACAATCTCAACACTGAAACCATATCCAGCCACTCAGAACAGCCGCCCGCTTTTGATGAATCAGTATTGGCGACGCTTCCGGATCAGCCACGCGTGGTGTGGGAAAATGAATACCTTGCTGCCCTCCATAAACCTCGGGGCATGCTCACGCACGACGGCAGCGCGAGCCTCGAGGCTTTCGTGCGGAATTATCTGCACGAAAGCCTTCCGCCGTCAGCGTCTTTCATCCCGGGGCCGCTCCATCGCCTCGATAGGAACACTTCTGGTATCGTCATGTTTTCAAAGTCGAGGGCTGGCGCGGAAGCATTCTCAAAGGAGCTCACCGCGCACCACATCCGCAAATTCTATATCGCGATCGCGCATGGAGAAATTGAGAATGGCGCCACTCTCGAAGATAGGTTGCGACGCGATCAGCATCAGCGACGAACTTTCGCTGCCGAACAAGGCGAGTTCGGGAAGCTCCGTGTCACTCCGCTCGCGGGAAAGGAGGGAATGACGCTCGTGCTCATAGAGCTGCACACCGGCCTCACGCACCAGATACGCGCACAGCTCTCAGCGCACGGCCACCCCCTCAAGGGCGATGCGAAATACGGAAACAATGAGCGCATGAACCCTGATGGCTATTTTCTGCATGCGCATACGCTTGTGCTTCCACGCTTCCTCGATGCGGAAATGCCGCATGTGCTGTCAGACCCGCTTCCGAGCGATTTTAAAGAATGGGCTCTGAAAATTGTTGAGTCCAATATCATCCACGATAGTTGTTTCTTCGATAAGAGGTTGGCGCGCGGTGCCGCAAATCTCGATGAATGTATCCTGCGGATTATTGAAAATATGATATAAAGCTGAGGGCCCGCTTTCGCGGGAAGGAGGGAAGGAATGGCGGCGCAGATATTTAAAAAACCGCTGAAATTTGCCATAAAATGGCCCATCATCCTGCTGGCGTTGCTGGGCGTGGCGGCGATTATCTTTTTATCGACGAGTTTTGTCATCGTCGATCAAACCGAGAAGGCGGTGATCACGACCTTTGGGAAATACACAAAGACTATCGGAGCGGGATTGCACTACAAATTGCCTTTCGGCATTCAAAGAGCATACCTCGTAAAAACCCAGGTAATCCAAACAGAAACCTTTGGCTTCAGAACGATCAAATCGGGTGTGGTCTCGCAGTACTCGAGCGAAAAATATCCAGATGAATCGACGATGCTCACAGGAGATCTCAATATTGTCGATGTCGAGTGGATCATTCAATATAAGATAGAAAATCCCGAAGCGTGGCTCTTCAACGTGACGGACCGTGAAAAGACAATTCGAGACACTTCGCAATCGGTGCTGAATATGCTCGTGGGTGATCGAACGATTCTCGGCGTAATTGGGCCAGACCGACAGAATATCCAAGACGAAGCCATCCAACTCATGAACCAGCTCTTCTCGAAGTATGGTCTCGGAATCGTGGTAACCCAGGTTCAGCTTCAGAATATCGTGCCGCCTGAGGGTGTGCAGGCCGCGTTCGAGGATGTGAACAAAGCCATTCAAGATATGAATCGCCTGATTAACGAAGGCCGGGAGGCATACAATGCTGAAATCCCGAAGGTTCAGGGACAAGCTGACCAGATCATCGAAGTCGCGCAAGGATACGCATCGGAGCGCGTAAATGTGGCAAAGGGCGATGTGTCGAGATTTAACGCGGTCTACGAGGAGTATCGAAAAGCGCCAGATGTGACAAAAAAGCGGCTCTACTATGAGATGATGGAAGAGATATTCAAAGACCAGAGCAACATTGATCTCATCGATAAATCACTGCAGAATATTCTGCCTATTAAGAACCTCACGGCGCCTTCGACTTCGGGGGAGGCTTCAAAATGAAAAAATTACCTGTTTTGGTGTTGGTGCTCGGGGCAATCGCCGCGCTTTTTATCATAATCTTCGGTCCACTCTTTGTGGTGCAGGAAGGTGAACAGGCTGTCGTAGTGAGATTGGGAAAAATTGTCGCGGTACACTCCACGGCGGGACTGAAGTGGCGCAGTCCATTTGTCGACACAATACTAAAATACCCCAAAAAGCTTATGTCCTGGGATGGCGAGCCTAAGCGCATCCCGACAAAAGAGAATCAATTCATATATGTCGATACCACGGCTCGCTGGAAAATTACCGATCCCATAAGATTTTATGAATCGGTGAACACACTGGAGGGAGCGTACGGAAAGCTCAGCGATGTGATCGATTCCGCAGTACGGACTGTCGTGTCGTCGAATTATTTGAGTGAGGCGGTGCGCAGCAGCGACGAAATATTGAACGCCGATAAGGTTGAGACCTTTCAAACAGGAGAAGTAGAAAATAGCAGCGCCCTCCAGGATCTCGCTATTACGCCGACACAATACGAGAAAATCAACAAGGGACGGCGCGTGCTCGCCGATGAAATGAAGGCTCTGGTATCGAATATTGTTCCAAGTTTTGGAATTGAGGTTGTCGACATTCTGCCTCGACAGATCAAGTATTCGGATGAGCTCACGGAGAGTGTGTATCAGAGAATGATCAAGGAAAGAAACCAGATCGCGCAGGCATTCAGAGCCTATGGAGAGGGCAAGAAAGCCGAGTGGCTCGGCAAGCTCGAAAACGAAAAGAGAACCCTCCTCTCTTCCGCGTACGCATCGGGAGAATCGATAAAGGGTAAGGCGGACGCGGAAGCCTCCAAGATCTACGCTGATTCATACGGTCGAGACCCCTCGTTCTTTGAGTTCTGGAAGGCTATCGAGTCGTATCGCAAAACAATGCCAGCCTTCAATAAGACCCTCTCGACAGGGATGGATTATTTCAAGTTTTTATACAGTCCATCAGGGAGATAGCGATTACACCGCGCGGAGATCGGCTGCCACGCGCACTCCTTGTGAACCATGCTCCACGGCAATGAGGGCATAATAGCCTTGGGCCGCGGGGCCTGGATTCACAAGGAGTGTCGAACCTTCGTAATGCGCACTACGGCCCTCGTGGATGTGCCCACAGACCCATAAGAGCGGCGCATACTCGTATAGGAAAGTTTCGAACGCGCGGCTGCCAAGGTGGCGAGACGCGCGCAGGTCCGCGAATGTGTCGCGAGGAGGCGTGTGGGTCAGCACTATGAGATTTTTCGCTCCATCGGCCGGGTATGACGCATGGGCGGCACTAAGATTGGATTCGAGATCGTGATCCTTCAGTTCGAAGGGTGTCATTCCGGTATGATAGATTCCGCCTCCCGCACCGATTGCCCGCATCTGAGTACCATTGCTCAATGCGAACAAAGCGGGGCGACGCTCAAGATATCCTCGCTGGGCTACGAATTCTTCTCGAGCCTTTTCTGTGTCGCAGTTCCCCGCGATGAAGAACAGAGGTAATTGCGGAGCGATAAGCGCAAAGATCGACAGTACTCTGCGCGCTTCTTTCGCTTGCCCAAAATTGGTGATGTCCCCCGCCGCAAAAACCGCCCTAAGATTCTTATGCTCCAATAAGATTTTCGTGAGCATCTCGGTGTTGCTGTGGATATCCGCTATTGCGATGATTATATCTGCCATTCTTTGTAACCCGCTATTCGCGATACTACCCGGAGCGCAGCGGTCTGGGCAACTATCGACCATTGACTCTTGGAGCGCGCCGGGGCTACATATACACTCACGAGGAGAATTGAGAATGAGCACACATGAAATTCGCACAAAAGATGTCGCACGGTATCGAGAAGGCACGCCTCACAATAGTGCTAAGATTGGCGATATCGCGGCAACGGTCCTCATGCCAGGCGATCCGCTTCGCGCTGAACGTATCGCGCGGACGATGCTCACTGAGGTGAAGCAGTTCAACGCTTTACGCAATATGTTCGGGTACACTGGCAATTACATGGGCAAGCGCGTCAGTGTGATGGGTTCAGGAATGGGCGCACCCTCTATGGGGATATACTCCTATGAGCTGTACTCCTTTTTCGATGTTGAAAAAATTATACGAATTGGGACGTGCGGAGGCTTAACAGCAGAGGTTGAGGTCGGCGATCTCGTAATCGCGATGACTGCCTCTACCGACTCAAACTACGCGCATCAATATAAATTGAATGGATCTTTCTCACCCGCCGCCAGTTATGATCTTCTCGAACAGGCCGTAAGCGTCGCGAGAGCACAGAATCTATCATTCCACGTTGGGCCCGTGTTCTCATCGGATCTCTTTTCCCTGTACTCCGCGCTTCCGTCTGAAGAGGGGTGGCAGCGTTGGGGACGGATGGGCTGCAAGGCCACCGACATGGAGTGCTACGCGCTGTACTGCAATGCCGCGTGGGCCAATAAAAAAGCGCTCACTCTTTTGACGTGTTCAGATTCGAACATCACTCATAAAGAGATGAGCGCGGAAGCCCGTCAAAATTCACTCGAGTCAATGATCAAGGTTGCGCTTGAGATCGCGTAAAGTTGTGCTTGCGAGGAGGAGCGTTAAGTTTTACGCCTTAACCACGACGCGCGCGACGCGCTTTTTCCCCGCACGCAGCATCATGGCGCCATCTTCGAGCTGGGCCATGCCGATCATTTCCTTTTCGCTCTCAATTTTTGCGCCATTAATCGAAGCTCCACCCTGCTGCACAAGTCTGCGGGCATCGCTCTTAGAGGATGCGAGCCCCGCTTCTACGAAGAGATCGAGCGCGCCGATGCCTTCTTTAAGTCTTTCTTGTGAAATCTCTATAGTCGGAAGCTGCGACGCGTCTCCTTCTCCTCTGAACGCCGCACGCGCGGCGGCGAGAGCATTGTCCGCTTCTCCCTTCCCGTGGATGAGTGCCGTGACCTCCCACGCAAGGCGTTCTTTCGCGTGATTGAGTTCGGCATCGCGAAGCGCGCCGAGCGCTCTACACTCTTCGGTGGGCAGAAAGGTGAACATGAGAAGGAATTTTTCAACGTCCGCGTCTGAAACATTCCTGAAATATTGAAAGAATTCATAGGGGCTCGTCATCGAGGGGTCGAGGAAGAGCGCGCCTTTCTCGGTCTTTCCCATCTTTTTACCATCGCTTGTCGTTACCAACGGAAAGGTGAGCCCAAAGCACTCAGCGCCCTCGACGCGCCGTATAAGCTCGATGCCCGCTACGATGTTGCCCCATTGATCATCGCCTCCAATTTGAAGCCTACAATTGTTGCGCTTGTAGAGCTGGAGGAAATCGTAGCTCTGAAGCAGCTGATAGTTGAACTCGATAAAGGAGAGTCCTGCCTCCATGCGAATTTTATAGGCTTCGAACGAGAGCATGCGGTTAACCGAAAAGTGACGTCCGATGTCGCGGAGAAATTCGATGTAGTTGAGATTCGCGAGCCAATCTTTATTATTGGCCGTCATGGTGTGGATATTATCGAAACCCACGAATCGATCGAGCTGTTTCACAAAGCGCTCGGTGTTCGCGTCGATATCCGCGTAGGAAATGAGCTTGCGCATTTCAGTCTTGCCTGAGGGATCTCCGATGCGCGCGGTTCCCCCTCCGAGGAGCGCGACACCCTTGTGCCCGGCATCCCTGAGGTGACGCAGCGCAAAGAATGGGACCATGTGGCCGATATGCAGAGAAGGCCCCGTTGGATCTACGCCGATGTAGAAGGTTATCGGACCTTCATCCATTATTTTGGAGAGGCTTTCAACATCGGTGCACTGTTGAACGAAACCACGTTCCTGCAATATAGCGAGCGCTCTATTCATGCTTGTCCCCTTAAAATTTCCGAAAGTATAGTTTGATTTTTGAGCTTGCTCAAGTCTATTGTGTTTTTTGGGTTTATATTTTCTGTAATTTAGGCTTAGAACGCTGATTTGACTAAAGATTTCAATAGTAAAATATGGACAACCTCTACAATTGTGGTAAAATAAGAGTGTCAGAGTGTTTTTAGACATTTTGACTGCGGTCCATATCCATAGGCGCCGCAATCTCTTAGAACAGGAGAAAAAATATGCCGACGACTGGAAAGCCACTCACGAAAGTTGAGATTATCAATGCACTCGCAAAAAACACCGGTTTTACAAAGAAGGATGTTGGCCAGGGTGTCTATGAGCTTTCGAAGCT
>JAKALZ010000271.1 GCA_021813065.1 bacterium | reverse complement strand
GAATGGACTACCTGAATGAATTATAGTACAAGAAGGATATACTATCCGAACACCCGGAGGGCACACATGAAACCATATCGCAAACTCTTGATCCCGACCGATGGACACACGATCGAACTTCGTGAAGATAAGAGTCTCGTGGTTCCCGATGATCCCCTCATTCCCTTCATTGAGGGCGACGGCATCGGCGTCGATATCACGCCCGTCATGCGGAAGGTTGTCGACGCGGCAGTCGCCAAGGCGTATGGCGGAACGCGGCGCATCCGCTGGTTCGAGATCTACGCGGGCGAAAAAGCGCTTTCGGTCTACGGGCCCGACGAGTGGTTGCCCGATGAAACGCTCGAAGCCATCCGCGACTTCAAAGTCGCCATCAAGGGGCCTCTCACCACGCCGATCAGCGGCGGCATCCGATCGATCAATGTCGCGCTGCGCATGCACCTCGATCTCTACGCGTGCATCCGTCCGGTGCGTTACTTTCCAGGCGTACCCTCACCGATGAAGCACCCCGAGCGCCTCGATGTCGTTATCTTCAGGGAAAACACCGAGGACATCTACGCGGGCATAGAGTGGCGAGCCGGGACGCCAGAGGCAAAGAAAATCATCGAGCTCGTCAACCGCACGCCGAACGAAGGCAAGCACATCGACGACATCAACACCACCGCCATCGGCATCAAACCAATCAGCATCGGCGGCTCGAAGCGCCTGATCCGGCGCGCCATCAGGTACGCCATCGCCCGCAATCTCCCCTCGGTGACGCTCGTCCACAAGGGC
The DNA here is from genome assembly GCA_021813065.1 of bacterium. Lineage (GTDB taxonomy): Bacteria > Spirochaetota > Spirochaetia > Treponematales > Rectinemataceae > Rectinema. The sequence continues at coordinate 2,572 of JAKALZ010000271.1, read as the reverse complement.
AACATCCAGAAGTTCACCGAGGGTGCCTTCAAAGACTGGGGCTACGAGCTCGCCAGGGAAGAGTTCCCCGACCAGACCGTCGCAGGCTGGGAGCCCGTTCCCGGAAAAGTGGTGATCAAAGATGTGATCACCGACTCGATGTTCCAGCAGCTCCTCTTGCGGCCAGACGAATATTCGGTGATCGCGACGACCAACCTCAACGGCGACTACCTCTCCGATGCCTGCGCGGCGCAAGTGGGCGGGCTCGGCATGGCGCCCGGCGCGAACATCGGCGACAGCGCGGCCATTTTCGAGGCCACGCACGGCACGGCGCCCAAATACGCCGGCCAGGACAAAGTGAACCCCGGCTCCCTCATCCTGAGCGCCGCGCTCATGCTCGAACACCTGGGCTGGATGGAAGCCGCCGACGACGTCGTCGAGGGCATGACTCGCGCCATCTCACGCGGAAAAGTCACCTACGACCTCGCCCGCCAGATGGAGGGCTCCACCGAGGTTTCCTGTTCCGGCTTCGGCACGGCGATCGTCGACGCGATGGAGTGAATGCGCGGCGTCGCTGCGGCGCGGCGGCGCTGCGGCGCGCCATGAATTACAGGAGTCGTACATGAGTACCGCAATTGAAACGTTCACCATGCCCTTGCCCGACGATTTCCACGCCCACCTGCGCCAAGGCGAAGGGTTGAAGGCCTGGGCGCGCGGACACGCCGGGCAATTCGGGCGCGTGCTCTGCATGCCGAACACGCTGCCGCCTGTGGCGAGCGCCGCGCGCCTTGATGAGTATAGCCAAGAATTAGCGCGCGCCATCGAGGCGCTGCCGGAGGAGGAGCGTTTTGAGCTGCTCATGACCTTCAAGATTCTGCCGGGAATGCGGGCGGCCGAAGTGGAGGCGATGGCGCGCGCGGGCGCGATCGCGGGAAAATACTACCCTTCGGGCGCGACAACCAATGCCGCCGATGGCCCGCGCTCCTTCGATGAGGTCGAGGAGGCGCTCGCGGCGATGGAAACGCTCGGGCTTGTGCTGAGCATCCATGGAGAAGACCCCGAGGCTCCGGTGCTGGATCGAGAGTGGGCGTTCTTGCCGAAGGTCGCCAGGCTCATCGAGCGGCATCCACGCCTGCGCATCGTCCTTGAACATCTTTCCGACGCCGAGAGCGTGCGCTTTGTGGAGCGCGGACCGTCGAACCTGGCTGCGACTATTACAGCCCACCACCTTCTCTACACGATCGACGATGTGATCGGCGACGCGATGAATCCCCACCTCTACTGCAAGCCCGTAATCAAGTTCGCGCGCGACCGCGAGGCACTTCGTGCCGCGGTGATGTCAGGATCGAAGAGGTTCTTCTTTGGCAGTGATTCGGCGCCGCACCTACGCGCGAAAAAGGAGTGCGGAGCGGCCGCGTCGGGCGTATTTTCTTCGCCGAGCGCGCTGCCCGCGCTCATTGCGCTCTTCGACAGCGTAGAGGGAAAGGCGGGAAGAGAAAAACTCGTGCCATTCATGGCGGAGCGCGGGGCGGATTTTTACAGGATGCCGCGGAGCACGCGCGTCCTCACAATGGAGCGCGCGGAGTGGCTGGTACCCGCCGAGATAGGAGGCGCGGTGCCGATGTGCGCCGGGCAGCCGCTCGCATGGAGGGTGGCGCGGAGCACCGCTCGTTCGTGGGATATTCTCTAGGGTCCGCTCGGCGGGGCGCAATCTAAACACCGCCCCGGCGGGCCGCTACAGCCGCACGATCCGCGAATGCGTCAGCATTTCCGCGCCCGAGTCCGTGATCAGCACATCGTTCTCGAGCCGAACGCCGCCTAAATCGGGGTGGTAAAGCCCAGGCTCAACAGTGACAATGTGGCCAGGGCGCATGAGCGACTCGCGGGGCGCGCGCATGCTGAGCGCGGGCGCCTCGTGCGCGTCGAGCCCGATGCCGTGCCCAAGCGAGTGCGGCATGACCCTGCCAGCTTTCTTGAAGAGATCGTCCACGAGTGTCGCGACCTTAAGATAAGGCACGCCTGGACCGCATGCTTCAATCGCGATCCTATGCGCCTCTTCCACAAGCTCGATCATAGTCTTTTGCTCTTGACCTATGTTCTCGTCGACAAAGCTCATCGTGACGTCGCTTGTGTAGCCTTCAAACCGAGCTCCAAAGTCCAGAATCGAGAGGCCAGAGTTCGCAAAAGCACCGGCGGTGAATGCTGGAAACGCGTGAATGCCGAATGAGCGCCCTGGCCCCGCGGCGAGGGTCTCGAAGCCCATGCCCTCGGCGCCCATTTTCCTCGCCTCTCGCTCAAGAAAGAGCGCCACATCGAGCTCAGTGGATAGCATGCCCGCCGAAATCTCCTTTTCCACCATATCGATGAGGAGATCGGTGCGCGTGGCGATCTCGCGATAGAGCTCGATCTCGCCCGCGTCTTTGACCGCGCGCATATCGCTCACGAACAGACTCAGACCATTCCGCTCGCAGATGAGATCGTACTCATCGAGCGCCTGCACAAGATCGATATAGTCAGGATAGGGCGTCGTCGATGGAATCGCGATCTTCGATCCCTTTGGCACGCCGAGCAGCTCGAGCGCCGCGCGCAGAGC
>JAKALZ010000270.1 GCA_021813065.1 bacterium | reverse complement strand
ATTTTGGCCGATTTTCGTATGAGTTCAGCGTACACTTTCTTGTAGCCCTGAGAAGCGCGAGGTATCGACCAGTCGTTGAGCAAGAATGATCCAATAGCCAAGGTAAGCCCAGCGATCAAGAATGGCATATAGAGCCAGATGGGCCGTATCCCCAGAGTCGAGGAAGCCATAAATTCATTGTCCGCATTCTGCCGCGATGAAGACATGAGCGTGGCGGCAAGCACTGAGAAGGGAACAGTAATCGCCAGAATCGTCGGGAGCGAATAAAAAAGAAGTCTGGCGACGGATACCAGGTCAGCCCCTCGTGAAAGGATATCCTCAGCAAAGAGCAATATCTGATTAATCAGAAATACAATGAAGAAGAAAAAAAAGGCCATCAAAAATGACCCCAACATCTCCGTGAACATCGATCTCCACAGTGTGAGAGGTGCTCTGAGTTTCATACTACATGCCGGTTGAGCCAAAACCGCCGCTTCCCCTGGATGTGCCTTCGAGGTCTGTCGCGGGCAAGAATGTGGCACGAGCCACAGGCGCGATCACCAACTGCGCGATGCGCTGTCCGTGTTCGACAGTAAAAGCTTCTTCACCGAGATTGATGAGGATGACTTTTATTTCACCACGATAATCGCTATCGATTGTTCCTGGCGAATTTAAACAGGCAATTCCATGCTGTATCGCAAGGCCTGAGCGGGAACGCACTTGCGCCTCATACCCGTGAGGCAGGGCTATCCGCACACCAGTCGGAATAAGCGCGCGAGACAGAGGGGCGATTACCACTGGTACCGTGAGGGCGGCGCAGAGGTCCGCGCCAGCCGAGCCCTCTGTGGCATACTGAGGTGTCTTAGCATGCTCAGCAAGCGCTACATGGACAGCGATGGTCGCACACTCAGAATCCCTCTGACTCAAGGTATCCTCTCTTTTTCATCTCTCTCTCTGGAATAGCCCCGAATACGAACCGAGCGCTTGAGCTCGCCAGCATTTTCATCGAGACATCCACAGTTTCATCGTATCCGATGGAGGACATCCAAGCAAGTTCTTCATCTACCGACTCCAGTCTGTGGTGGGCGAAGAATTGCCTCGCCATCCTCCGCTGCCGATAATCGCTATCATCCATAGAGAGCGCAATGAGCCCCCTCACACGCTCGTGAGCATCCTCAAATTCGCTCTGCGAGAAGGGGGTTCGAGCGAGACCATTGGTCTCTTCATCGAGCATATCGAGCGCCGTGGGTAGGAATTTTTTAGCCGATTGAAGGTGCACAATCCACAGACTTTCGTCAGCCTCTGTCTCATAGGATGAATACACGGTGTAGCAGAGCCCTCTGTCCTCTCGGAGGCGCTGGAAGAGTCTCGATATCGTGGAGCCGCCCCACATCTCGTTGATGATTGTGCTGATAAGGTAGTCTCGCGAATCACGGGGAACTGGAGCTTGCGTACCCTGTATCGCGTAGGAGAGCGCAAGCGGCTTTTTCTCGTAGAGAGCAAAATTCTGAGGTCGGGCCCGCTCGATACTCAGTGCGGATGCTGTATGGCGCGATGACGCGATCAGTGTGTATACGCGCTCGAGCATGCGCTCGATACGCTCAATTGCCTCGTTCTCGTCAAAACTTCCCGCGATGCTGATGAGCGCGCGCTCTGGGTTGAACACTCGAATGTAGAATGAAAAAAGCTCATCGCGCGCGATAGCTTGCACCTCGTCCACCTTTCCCGCGATGGGAAGTCCAATGGTCTGCTCCGGCCAGAAACGCTGAAAAAAATGTTCGTGCGCGAGTTCTTCAGGATCGTCGTCGGTCTGCAGTATCTCGGATACGATGACTGCTTTCTCCTTTTGAAACTCGTTCTCGGGGAAGGACGAAAGGAAGGCCATTTCGAGGAGCGTATCGCATGATTCTTGCCATACATTCACAGGGACGGTGCAGTGAACACAGGTCATCGAGCGCTCACAGAACGCGTTGACGAATCCACCTGTACGCTCAAAAATGCGGGCCAATTCCCGGGCATTGTGACCGTTTGTTCCTTTAAAGAGCATGTGCTCAATAAAATGAAAAAAGCCCCTTTGTTGAGGCTTTTCACAGCGTGAGCCATAGGGTATCCAAATACCGATTGACACACTCGAGGCGGCAGGCATTGAATCGGCGGCGAGCACTGTGCCCACCGCCGATCTGCGGAGCATCGACATAGAGAGGCTTCTTACCTTTCCCTGCGCGGTTCCCTGAATGAAGGTCGCGAGTCTCGATCTCTCGATCGATCCGAGGATCGAAAATCTCCGCGAGGAGGACGATCCGTCCGCATGGGCACCTCTCCATTCTCATCGAGGGCGTCCACCGCGGCAAGGTTCAGCCTGCCAAGATGATCGATTTCCATGAGTTTGACCTGGATCGAATCACCCTCTTTGACGACATCGGACACTTTTTCCACATGCCCCTTCGCGAGGCGAGAGATGTGGCAGAGCCCTTCCCTTCCGGGAATGATTTCGACGAAGGCGCCGAAATCCATGATTCTCTTTACTATGCCGCTGTAAATTCGACCGACTTCTGGTTCCTCAACCATGCTGAGGATCGCGTCGCGCGCGCTGAACGCGGATTTTTGATCCTTTCCGTATACCGTGAGAGAACCGTCTTCTTCGATATTGATCTGAACATCGAAACGTTCAGACATCGCCTTGATGTTCTTGCCTGACGGACCGATGACGAGGCCGATCTTTTCAGGATCGATGCGCGCGCCGATGACCTGCGGCGCGAAGGGGGAAATTTCGCTCTGCGGCGAAGCGATTGTCTTTTCCATGATAGAAAGGATATGGAGGCGCCCACGCTTAGCCTGCTCGAGGGCTTTCCTCAGAATCTCAGTCGAGACAGAGGAAATCTTGATGTCCATCTGGAATCCGGTGATGCCGTCTTTGGTTCCCGCGACCTTGAAGTCCATGTCGCCGAGATGATCTTCGTCTCCAAGAATGTCGGAGAGCACCGCGTAACGGGTTTCATCAGTGATGAGTCCCATGGCGATACCCGCGACAGGCTTGCTCATGGGCACGCCTGCGTGCATGAGCGACATTGACGAAGAGCATACTGTCGCCATCGATGAAGATCCGTTTGACTCGAGCACTTCGGCGACCACTCTAATGGTATACGGAAATTTCTCTTTGGGAGGGAGCATTGGCTCAACCGCTCGACGGGCAAGATCTCCGTGGCCGATTTCGCGGCGGCCAGTCCCGAGACGGCCCACTTCTCCGACGGAGTATGGCGGGAAGTTATAGTGCAGCATAAAGCGCTCTCTGCGATCACCCTCTATATCATCGAAAATCTGCTCATCGAAGACAGTACCGAGCGTCGTGACAGCGAGCACTTGCGTCTCACCTCGGGTAAAGAGACCAGAGCCG
>JAKALZ010000269.1:2546-3379 GCA_021813065.1 bacterium | reverse complement strand
TTCATACTGATCCAGAGAAATTTTATCTTTGACATAGAGGTTGGTTATTTCGTCCAGCGCCCGCTCTTTGGGATCCATGGAAAGCTGTTCAGATCGCCGCCCTCTGTCTCTCGACCGCTCTCTTGCCATATCACTCTCCTCGCGACACGCGCGCCGATGTTTCGGCCGCCGCGACTTCAATCTACAGTTTTCAACTGATAATGGTGCCCACAAAGGGCTGCCCGTTGAGTATATTCGAAAAATTCTCCAGGTCTTTCCCAGACGCGAATATCACGCTGAGACCAAGTTCTTTCGCCTTCTTTACCGCGATGGGATCGAAGGGCACATTGGCGCCCGGCTTCCACTCGGTACCAACAATCTGAGTTAGCGCGTCGTAGGCGATTGAAGAAAGCGGGGTGGCGTTGGGATCCGTTTTCGGATCGGCGGTATATATCTGGGCAATGTTGGACACATTGATCAGCTTTTTCGCCTGAAAGCGCTCCGCGAGCAGCACCGCGTCGTAATCGGTCGAAAAACCAGGTTTCCACCCCGCCGCGACAAGTATTGTGCCCGACATCGCAAAATCCGAGGTAGGGTCGGTGATCACAGGATCGAGACAGTCTTCATAGAAGATTTCCTTGACTAACTGCGCGTTGAGCCTGGTCGCCGCGATGCCGATGCGGTCGAGCGGCTCATCGAATGCTATCGCTCCCTCGGCGTTCGCCAGCTTTAAATACTCTCGGTACGCGCGCTGCCAGAGTCGGGCCGCCGTCCCCCCTCCAACAACGAGAATGGCCTTCCGATCGCCCTGGGCAAGCCACGATCTGAGCAATGTTTTGAATTTCAGAAGAAAG
>JAKALZ010000269.1:0-2536 GCA_021813065.1 bacterium | reverse complement strand
ATCCCCCTAGAGAAATCACCAGTGTCATACTCACAACTCCTCAAAATGCCGCGAATGTTGTGTGTGCGCCGATCTGTTCCAGCGCGCATCCTCGCGGGACCTCCACTATCGCTCTAAAGAATACTTTTGGGCAAGAACCATGAGATTCCTCGGATTGATAGTGTTCGAACCTTCGACACTGTAGGAGTAGCCGATATACTCCTGGTACACCTCCGCGGCTCTGTGGCGAACCAATTTCATAGTCGAATTGATCGTTCCATTCTGTTCGCTGAAGGGCTCCGAGAGTATCTGGAACACAGAGGGAATCCACGCGGCTTGAACCTTTTTCGCATTTGGATCGCTCTTGAAGCGGTAGAATTCTTCGTGGACAATTTTAAGCAGGGCACCCGCCGATACAATACCCCTCTGCTTGATAAGGTGTTTCACCTTCGGGTCATCGAGCACGACGAGCGCGGTCGTATATTTCTTATGGTCGCACCAAACCATGATCTGCTCAAAGATATCAGTGGACATCCCGATCGCTTCCTCTATCTCTTCAGGACTGTATTTTTCGCCATCCTCGCGGATAAGGAGCGCCTTGGCGCGCCCGATGACATACAAAAAGCCATCGCTATCGATGTAGCCCAAATCGCCGGTCCACAGCCGACCACCCTTGAGGGTTTCGGCAGTTGCCTCAGGATTCTTAAAATAGCCGAGCATCACATTTTCGCCCGTGATCGTGATGTTGCCAACTTCTCCACGCGCGAGCTCCTTCCCTTCGTCGTTCAGAATCGCGCACGCGACTGAAGGCGCGATGCTGCCCGAAGAGCCATACTTGTGGATTTTAGGGGAATTCGACGAGATTATCGGAGCAGCCTCGGTCAGACCATAGCCCTGGTACACAGGCACGCCGAGCGCCGCGAAGAACTGCTGTTGCTTGATATCGAGCACCGCGCCACCTCCGACGCAGAAACGGATCGAATCGCCGAAGAGTGTCTTTTCTACTTTGTTGAACACAAGCGCCTTTGCGATAAAATAGGGAAAGAATGCGCTGGCGCGAACACTCAGAGCTGGCTTCGAGAAGCCGTCGCCATTCCATTTGATTCCCGCGCGTATGCCGCTCTTGAACAGCCTCTCAATAAAACCGCCCTTTTCTTCGATCGCGGCGATGATTTTTTTCATAAAGTTGCCGGACAAAGAGGGCACGGTAAGAAGGAATATCGGATGGCTCTCTTTGAGATTCGCGGGAATATTCCTCAGCGTCGCGATGCCACCGCCGCGCGAATCCACAAAATAGAGCGAGATACCGCAGAGCATCGCCGTGTAGAGTCCCACTGTGTGCGCGAATGAGTGATCGACCGGCAGGATGAGGAGCGTTCTGAAGTACATTGGATTGTTGAAGAGATCGACGGCATCGTGGCAGTTCGACCAGTAGTTGAGATGCGTGAGCATGATGCCCTTGGGATTCCCTGTGGTGCCGGAAGTGTACGAGATCGTCACGATATCGTGCTCTTCTGCGAGCGTTTCGATTTCGTTCAAGATCGATTCGGTATGTGCCGCCAGCTCTGCCTCTCCAACCTCGAGCGCTTCGCTGAAGGATATCAAGCACGATTTAGGGAGTCCTTGCTTCTCTAGAACTCCGTTGCCCCACGCGAGGTCGTCGTCAAAGTACACAATCTTCACATCTTCGAGTTGTGCGTTCGTCAGGGCCTGCGCTACCTTCTCGAGTTGATTGTGGGTGGTGCAGATGAATTTTGACTCCGAGTGCTGAAGCCGGAAGGGGATTTCGTCCGAGAGCAGTTTGATGGAGAGTGGCACGGATATCATGCCTGCCGACAAGATTCCGAGCTCCGCGATGATCCATTCCGGTGAGCCCTCCGCGATGATCGCCGCTCGGTCGCCCTTCTGAAAATGCTTCCCCACAATCCAGGAAGCGAACATACGCGCCCTTTGCCGCACATCTTTGAAGGTTGCGCCGACATAGCCGGCATCTGTCTTGCGGAGGGCATAGGGCACATTCGCGTAGCGCTGTTCCGCTTCCTTGAGCATTCTCAAAACGGTTCTTTTCATGTCGCCTTTCCTATAGAAATAATAATTAACGCATTATTGCATCATTGAATTGTATCCGTAAAGGGCAACGCGAGACTTGAATCTCAATAGAGGCATGTCATTTTTAAAGTCGGTTGCTTTTGAAATTGGCTCCGCGTTTGCTCCGGTTTCCTTATTTTAATTCAAAGGAACGCGCACACATCATTCGGACGATACAGCTTTAGGCAACTTGCCGTTTTTCACCGCGAGAATTTCCGCGAGCGCGGCGATGGCGATCTCTTCGGGTGTTCGCGCTCCAATATCGAAACCAAGCGGGGCGTGGATCTTGGCGCGCAGCGTGTCGGAAACCCCGCGCGAGCAAAAATTCTTCCAAAGTTCCTCGATTTTCGCCTTGGAGCCGAGCACGCCGAAGTATGCCCAGGGCATATCGAGGCAGTTGAAAAGAGCGCGAAGGTAGTCGAGAGGATGCGCGATCACAATATAGGTCTCCTCATCGAACTGAATGGAT
>JAKALZ010000009.1 GCA_021813065.1 bacterium | reverse complement strand
CACCTTGCTTCCCTCGGTTTGCACAGAAAAGGCAACCATAACCTCCGCGAGCACGATGAGCACTCCCAGGCAGGCAATCCATGCGAATTTTTTCATAGGCAATTCGCCTCCTTGACGACAAGACAAAGTATATTACATCTGATAACTCCAAGCTACTAAAAGTCATAATGTGCAATTTTATGGAATTTTCGCCATTATCCGGCATCTTGCTCGCCTGGGGCAATTATATAAAAAAAGGCCCGGCGAATGCATCGCCGGGCCGCTTCCAGAGTATCAATACTGTACGCGGAAATCAGGAGACCGCCTTCTTGCCCTCCTCGACCGCCGCGATATTGATCGCGATGAGTGAGTGCTTGCTCGCCGGGAAAAAGCTCTTGAGCACCGCCTCGAACGTGTCGAGCTTGACCGCGCTGGTCACCGCGCTGAGCGCGCCCATCATCACCATGTTGGCGACGCGCACATCGCCGAGCTTGAGGGCAATGTCGTTGCAGGGGACGTGGACAATCTTCGCGTCCGGGCGTGCGGGATCGGTCTTGATGAGGCTCGAGTTAACGAAGATCGTGCCGCCCTCCTTACACACCTTTTCCGCAATCTCCACGGAGTCCTGGTTCATGACGACGACTGAGTCCGCGCTCGTCACGAGGGGGCTCGTGATCTCCTCGCTCGACACGATGACGGACGCGCGCGCGATACCGCCGCGCTTTTCAGCCCCATAGAAGGGGAAAAACGTCACTTTAAGCCCCTCTTTCATCGCGCTATACACCCAGAGCTGCCCAAGAGATATAATGCCCTGGCCACCAAAGCCTGCCATAAATGTCTTTTCAGTCATGGTGCGCTCCTTTTACTTCGCTTGTTCCGGGCTGGCGGCTGCGCTGGTTGCCGTGCTGAGCGTGTTTTTGATCTCGCCGAGCGGATAGTAGCTGATCATGTTCTTCTCGAGCCAGTCGACGGATTGCACAGGATTCATCTGCCAGTTCGTCGGGCATTGCGAGAGAATCTCGACCATCGTGAAGCCTTCGCCGCGCATCTGCGCTTCGAATGCTTTCTTTATGTAATTTTTCGTCTTGCGCGTGTTGACCATATTGTTCACCGCGCCGCGCGCGAGGTACTTGGTCCCTTCGAGCGACGAAAGCAGTTCGCAGACGCGAATGGGGTAGCCCATGCCCGCGACGATGGGGTCGCGGCCCTCGGGGGCGGTGGTCGCGTGCTGTCCAACAAGGGTAGTCGGTGCCATTTGGCCGCCTGTCATGCCGTAGATCGCGTTGTTCACAAAGATGGTGGTGAATTTTTCTCCGCGATTGGCGGCATGGATGATTTCGGCGGTGCCGATAGCCGCGAGATCGCCGTCGCCCTGGTAGCAGATGACGAGATGATCGGGAAGCATGCGCTTGACACCCGTCGCCGCGGCGGGGGTGCGCCCATGGGCCGGCTGCACCGAGTCGAAGTCGAAATAGAGGTCGGCCCAGATCGAGCAGCCGACAGGATTGGTGATGATCGCCCTGGTCTGAAGGCCCATCTCATCGACGACTTCGGCGATGAGCCGGTGGATCACGCCGTGGCCGCAGCCTGGGCAATACTTGGTCTGTATCGGTTTTAGGCTCTTGGGATGCCCGTATGCTAATTCCATTTTCAGCTCCTTACCTTATTTGCCCAGAAGGCGTTTCACTTCGGCGAACACCTCTTCCTGGCTGGGTATGTTTCCGCCGCAACGACCATAGAAGTACACAGGGGCCGCGCCTTCGACAGCGAGCTTCACATCCTCGACCATCTGGCCCATGCTCATCTCGACGCTGAGAAATTTCTTGCCCTTTTTCGCGAGCTCGTGGATGCGCGCGTAGGGAAAAGGCCACAGTGTGATCGGGCGGAAAAGCCCGACCTTCATGCCTCTGGTTCGAGCCATCTGCAGCGCTCCGTGCGAAACGCGCGCCGATGTTCCATAGGCCACAAAGACTAAGTCGGCGTCTTCGACATCGATCTCTTCATAGCGGATGAGTTCTTTTTTAATCTGCTCGTAGCGGGCGAAGCGCGCGCGGTTCGCGGCCTCGAGCTCGTCCGGCACAAGGTTGATGCTCGTCACATGGTTGTAGGGTCGCCCCATCTCGGCAGCGTAGCCAACTGCCCATGGTTTTCGCGGGAACATCGCGGGATCAAGCGGCGGAGGCAGCACCACTCCCTCCATCATCTGGCCGATGAGGCCATCCGCGAGGATGAGCACTGGCACGCGCCACTTCTCGGATATCGAGAATGCCTCGTAGGTGAGGTCGGCGGCGTCCTGCACGCCCTTTGGCGCGAGCACGATGGTATAGTAGTCGCCGTGTCCGCCTCCGCGCGTCGACTGGAAATAGTCGCCCTGGCTCGGCGAGATGCCGCCGAGGCCCGGCCCCGAACGCGCCACGTTGACGATGACCGCGGGAAGATCCGCGCCACAGAGGTAGGAGATGCCCTCCTGTTTGAGCGACACGCCGGGGCTCGACGAGCTCGTCATGGCGCGGGCGCCCGTTGAGGAGGCGCCATAGACCATGTTGATCGCCGCGACTTCCGATTCGGCCTGGATAAAAGTCCGCCCCTTCGCGAGCATGTGCTTTGCCATGTAGGCGGTCAGCTCGTTCTGCGGAGTTATGGGATAGCCGAAATACGCGCGGCATCCTGCGCGGACAGCCGCTTCACCGATCGCTTCGTTGCCTTTCATAAGGCGGATTTCTTCAGCCATTTCCTTGTCTCCCTCAGAGTTTGTAGACAGTGATCGCCACGTCGGGGCACACCGTGAAACAGGCGCCGCACGCGATGCACTTGTCGGCCGCGATCACTTTCGCGGGGAAGTATCCCCAGGAGTTCGCCTCGGTGTCGACACCGAGAACCTTCGTTGGACAGGCGCGGATGCAGAGCTGGCAGCCTTTGCAGCGCTCTCTGTCGACCTCGACAGTTCCTTTTATCGCCATTCGACTCTCCTTATGTTGAGGCTCGAGCACGCGTGCCGCCCAGAAGGGACGCAAGCGCGATCGATGCCAATTTGGTTTCCGCGCTGTCGGCCCGGCTCGTGAGCACGATCGGCACCGTCGCGCCCATGATCACCGCGGCGCCTTTGGCCTCCGCGAGATCGAGCAGGCATTTGTAGAGAATGTTGCCTGCCTCGATATCCGGCGCCACGAGGATATCCGCGTCGCCCGCGACCTCGGACTCTATTTTCTTGATGCGCGCGCTTTCCGCGCTGATGGCGTTGTCGAGCGCGAGCGGGCCGTCGATGACGCAACCCTTGATCTGGCCACGACGGTTCATCTGAGTGAGGATCGCGGCCGTGACCGTACAGGGCATCTTTTCGGGGTTGACCTTTTCAACAGCGGCGAGAAACGCCACTTTAGGCTTCTGTACCTCGAGGGCATTGGCGACCGCCACGGCGGACGCGATGATGTCGACAAATGCGCTCAGGTCAGGCGCGATGTTGAGCGCGGCGTCCGTGAGGATAAGGAGTTTGTGATAGCGCCGCACTTCCATTACCGCCACGTGGCTCGCAAGCTTCCCCGCGTTGAGCCCAGATTCTTTGTTGAGGGCAGCCCTCAATAAAAGGCTCGTGTCGATGATTCCTTTCATGAGGAAGTCAGCCTCGCCCGCGCGCGCGAGCTCGACAGCTTTGGCGGCCGTGGCGTATAAATTGGGTTCCGATACGATTCTGAAAGGCGAGATATCGATTCCCGCTCCGCCATTCGCCTCGCGAGCGGCCAACGCGATGGCGGCAGGGTCTCCAACGAGTATGGGCTCGGCGATTCCCTCGCGGTACGCGTCCGACACTGCCTCGAGGACAGCTGCCTCCTGCGCTGACGCGACCGCGAGTCGCTTTCTCCCGAGCGCCTTCGCGCCCTCGACAATTTCGGAAATATGTTTCATGGGACATACTCCTTTATCTCTTCTTCGCCGGAGAGAGCCATGGTACCCGCGACCGCGAGCGCCTGAAGCTCTCCTTCGCCTGGATAGATTACAACAGGAGCGATAAATGACACCATGCCAGTGATGCTATCGGTGAGTTCCTTTGAGTACGCGATGCCGCCGGTGAGTATGATAGCGTCGATCCGGCCGCTGGCGGCGGCGGCCTGCGCGCCGATATATTTGCCAACCTGATAGATGAAAGCTCTGTAGTACAGATCAGCCTCAGCGCTGCCCTCATGGCGCAGACGATCCACCTCGCGCATATCATTCGTGCCGAGGAAGCTCACCATGCCGCCCTTGCCCGAGATCATCTTGAGCACTTCCTGAAGGCTGTACTTGCCGGAAAAACAGAGCCGCGCAAGGTCGCCCGCCGGGAGCGTGCCCGCGCGCTCGGGAGAGAAAGGTCCTTCACCGTTCAGCGCCTGATTGACATCGACGACCTTGCCGCCTATATGAAGGCCTATTGAGACGCCGCCGCCCATGTGTACCACAATGAGGTTCAGATCCTCGTAGCGCGAGGCGTGCTCCCGCGCATAGCGTCGGGCGACGGCCTTCTGGTTGAGCGCGTGGAAGATACTGATACGTTTGAAGAGCTTGTGGCCTGAAACGCGCGCTACCTCGTCGAGCTCATCGACCACGACAGGGTCCGCGATAAAGGCCGGGATACCGAGCGGTGCGGCAAAGGCGTCCGCGATGAGCGCGCCGAGGTTCGACGCGTGCTCGCCGTACTTGGCCGCTCTAATATCGGCTTTCATAGCCTCAGTAATGCGGTAGGTGCCGCCGGGAATCGGCCGCAGAAGCCCTCCCCTCCCCACTACCGCGCTCAGCGTCGATAAATCGAAGCGCTTCTCTTGAAGCGAGCGCTGAATCGCTTCCTTTCGGAATTCATACTGGGACGCGATGCTCGAGAAGCGTGATAGCTCCTCTGAAGAGTGACTGAGCCCCTGCTCGAAGAGACAGACTCCATCGCTGAATACCGCAAACTTCGTACTTGTGGAACCAGGGTTTATCACGAGGACGACAGATGGCATGCGGCAGCTCCTGAAAACAATTAGTAGCTTCAGTATACCATTAGCAGAGAGAAACGCAAGAGGAAATTAGCAAATTATGAAAAGGCGTTTTATTTATTGAAACGATCTCGGCGTTTTTGCCCACATGCTCTCTGAGGCCGCTTCGCGTGAATTGTGCGCGGAAAAGACGTTGCGCGACCTGTGGCCCGCGTCCGCGGGACAAGAGAGGAGTCCATACAACGCGAAAGGCCGTCCCTCGGAAGGAACGGCCTTTTCTTCAAGAATATTCTTGCGGCGCGATTATTTGCGGGTTTTATGCCGATTCAGTCTTCTTTTCTTTTTTCTCTTGTGCGTCGCTATTTTCTTGAGCTTGCGCTTTCTACCACAGGGCACCTTGGTTCTCCTTGAAAACGATTACTGCAGCCTCACTGCAGAGATTGCCGCATATCTCGCCAATACTACACGGACTGTCGGCGGGCGTCAATAGCCTGACTCCACTTTTGGGATTTCGAGGGCCGCGCCGCGAGTCTGTCGATCACGATATTCACTTCCGCCACAAGGATTCCTGTGAATTTTTCTATGCTGTCGACGATGTACTCCTGGAGCGCATAGACCTTCGAAGCGAGCCGCGTGCCAAAGGGCACTTCGAGCATGACCGTAATCCTGTATCCTTGTGTGTCGTTGCGGATCGCAAGGCGCATGATCCGCACATTGGGATCGAATTCGTTTACGCAGTGGACCACCATCTGCGAGAGGGCGGCCTCGGAGATCGCGACACGCCCCCGTTTCGCGTACTCGGGACGCACGACGGATTTCTCGTAGAGTTTGGGAAGCGTCGCGCCGACACCGAAGCTGCGCTTCAAGAACACGCGAACGCTGTCATAGAAGATCGAGGGGTAATTGCGCTTGATCTCGAGGGCGGGTACGGGGATGACGTGTTTGCCCTCGACCTTTCGCGACTGAACTGCTTTTTCGATCTCTGCCTTCGTGGCGATTTCTTCGATTTTGATGACGCGGATGGGGTGAGGAAGCTGGAGGCGCTCGCATATCTTCTGGACCATGCGCTCACTCGTTCCGATAATCAAGATTTTTCTAAAGCGCTCATGCTGGAGGGCGCGCGAAACCTGCTCGCGGTGGTCGCGGTCGTCGAAGAGCGCGGTTTTGACAGCGCCGAGGTAGGTAGGGTCCTTTTTGGCGGAGCGACCCGCGATGATCTGATCGCCCCGAATGAGCAGACCATCGTCGATTATGAGATCGACGCTGTATTTCTGCGCTACGAGCTTGGCGCGGAAACTCTTCCCTGTTCCCGACGAACCCACGAGGGCGTACGACTTAACGCCTCTGAGGAGGAAGAGCAGATGTTCGAGCGCGCCGATCATGCGGTAAATAATAGTGGCTGACAGGGCGCTGGTAAAGGGAGCGCCTATGCGGTGATCCATCGCGGGCTTTCGCTCCGCGCTCTTTTTCAGAGCGCCGTAAAAAGAGTACAATGCGCCTAGGAGCAACGAATGTCACTTATCACCCATCCCTTTCTTGGCCTCGCAGTAGGAGATCCGGCTGCGATTCCTCTCAACGAAAAAAATCTCCCCAGCAGCGAAGACATCGCGGACGCCTCGCGCTCCCTCATACTCTCGGCATCGGGATGGCGCAAAGTCTTCGCGCAGCACCGAGCGAGCGATCAATTTGCCCCCTGGGACATCGACCAGAGCCCCGACAACTCGCTCTCCCCCGCGCTCAGCCTCTCGGATCGCGTGATCGTCGCGGGCATGGCGCTCACTTTCTCTTCTTATATTAAAGGCACGCGCACAATTGGTTCGCGGCACACGCGGCGTCCTGTCGTGCTCCTCGGTATCGACACGCGCCCCACGGGCCCCGCGATCGCGGACATTTTCGCGCGCGTGCTTTTAGCAGAGGGCTGCGAGGTGCGCCATCTCTTCATCGTAGCCGCGCCAGAGATCATGGCGTACGCCGCTCAGACGACTTCGCTGCCCGTGGACAACGAATTTCACACAGATGGTTTCGCCTATATCTCAGCGAGCCACAATCCTCCAGGACATAACGGACTCAAATTTGGCATAGGCGGTGGAGTGCTCTCCAGCGAAGAGATCGCGCCACTAATCTCGGAGCTTAGGACTTTTCTCGCCAATCCAGAGGCGTCACGCATCGCCCTCACCGAGCTCGAACAAGCTGACACGCGGGCTCTCGCCGATTGCTATGGCAACGTCGCGCGCTGGAAGCGCTACTCGCACTCGGCGTATATGCTCTTCGCGCACCGCGTTTTCACCGATGAAGTCGAGCTTGGACAGCAAGAGCGCGTGCTCGGTGCCATCGCTCATGCCTGCGAAGTTAAGCCTTTCGGTGTCATCGGAGAATTGAATGGATCCGCGCGCACGATGAGCATCGACGCGGATTGGCTCGGCGCCCTCGGTGTGAGTGTCAAGCTTCTCAATGCCGAGCCGCGAGCGTTCGCGCACCGCATCGTGCCGGAGAACGAATCGCTCGCCGACTGCGCCGACGCGCTCGCCAGCGCGCACCGCGAGGATCCGGCGTTTCTCCTCGGCTACGTGCCCGACTGCGATGGCGATCGCGGCAACCTCGTGTACTACAGCGAGCGGCTGAAGGGAGCTGTCCCCCTCGAAGCTCAGCAGGTGTTCGCCCTCGTCTGTCTCTCGGAGCTCGCGTACCTCAGGTGGAAGGAGGAAGCGCGCCCCGTGGCGGTGGTCGTCAATGACGCCACGAGCATGCGAATTGAGGTGATCGCGGGGGCTTTCGGGGCGCGCGTGTTCCGCGCGGAGACCGGAGAGGCGAACGTGGTGAATCTTGCGCAGCGCTTGCGCGCCGAGGGCTGGGTTGTGCGCATCCTCGGCGAGGGCTCGAATGGCGGCAACATCACGCACCCGTCGCGCGTGCGCGATCCTCTCTCAACTTTGGGCTCCATGATCCGCTTGCTCCGCTTGAACGATCCATCGACAGGCGCATCCTGCTTCCGTCTCTGGCTCAGAGCGCTCGGGCAGGAAGGTCGGTATACGCCTGATTACACGCTTGACGACATAATCGACAGCTTGCCAGGTTGGGCCACCACGAGCGCCTTCGAGTCCTACGCGGCGCTCAAAATCGCCGCTCAGGATAAAATCGCGCTCAAGCGCGAATACCAGCGCGTGTTTCTCGACCGTTGGCCGCTATTGCGCGCTGACTTAGAACGACGATACGGCATTCTATCGTGGAAAGCTTTCGCGTCGCTCGGTCCAGGAGAATTCGAGACAAGCGACGATTTTTCAGCTTCAAAAAATGGTGGGCTCCGAATTGTCTTCTACGACGGGAGCGGCGCGGCGAAGGCCTTCTTCTGGATGCGGGCGTCGGGGACTGAGCCTGTATTCCGAGTCGGTGCTGATATCCGCGATGGCACGAGCGCTGATGAGTCTTGGTTGCGATCGCTTCACACCGAGTTTGTGCTCCAGGCCGATCTCCTTGCGGCTCAAGCGAAGAATATTGTAGGATAGCGCCGCGTATAAGGAGTTCCGATGGGTATTCGCGGTGAATTATTCTCGACTCGGTTCGGCTGTGAGGGAAGGACATATTTCTTCAATGTTAAAGAAAATAGAAATGGCGACATCTTCCTCTCGGTCGTAGAGAGCAAGCCAACTGAGACCGAAACCTTCGACCGGCGATCCATCGTGGTGTTTCAGGAAAATATGGAAGGCTTCATGCGGGCTATGAGGACTGCCGCAGGCTATATGGACAAGGCGGGTCCGCGCGCTCGTCCGGAGACTTCGCGCCGAGGTCCCCATCAAGAGAGAAGGGAATTCACTCCACGCGCACCCGTGGGCCTCGATGCACAAGATGCCAATTCCGAAGGCGCTTCTCAGCGCCCCGCGGCATCCGACGGTGCGCCCGCACGAACCCCTCGCCGCATCGTGATACGAAAAAAACCTCAATCCTCCGAGAGTCCAAAGCCTTCGAAGAGCGAGACATCAGACTGAGCCAGAAGCTGAAAGCCCTTGCGGTGAAAGCGAGTGGCGCCATATCGCTCGATCGCTTCGCGGTGCTGAGGAGTAGGATATCCCTTATGCGCCGCGAATCCATACTCTGGCAGTAGAACATCGAGTTCATCCATGAATCGATCTCGTGATACCTTGGCGAGTATCGACGCCGCCATCACTGAGGGAATCAATCCGTCAGCCTTGGGCATCGTCGCAGCCTCGACAGGCGCCTTATTCATCCAAAGATTCGGCGCGAATATTCCATCGACCACCACGAGCGCGGGCGCGCGCGTCAATCCCGCGAAGGCGCGCTCCATAGCTTTTAAGCTGGCACCGAGGATATTGAGCCGCTCGATCTCCTCAACAGTAGCCCAGCCCACCGCCCAATCCAATGCCAACTCGATAATTTTCTGATATGCCTCTTCGCGCCGTCGGGCGCTCATGCGCTTTGAGTCGTCGAGCAGCGCGACGGGAAAGTCGCGCGGCAGGATGACCGCTGCAGCCGTGACAGGTCCCGCGAGCGGTCCTCGCCCCGCCTCATCGATGCCGCAGATGAGCTCGGCGGGCATTCCCCGGAGAGAGTCCAGGGTACAAAAATTCGTCGATTTCTTCATGGCATAAGCCTCGGTGTGTTCTTAGTGCGTAGACCTTACTGTACTCATAGCATACTCGCCAGCAGGCAGAAAGCCCGCGCGTTCGTACATTCGGCGCGCCACCGCGTTCGAGCTCCGAACATAGAGCACCGCGTCCTTCTCGGCCTCTTCGATTCGAGAGAGTAGGCTGCGCAAAAGCGCGGTTCCGATACCTGCTCCTCGGTGCCCGGGCATCACATAGAATCCACCGACCTGATCGCAGAAAATGCCGCGCGCGTTCGTGTTGATTTTCCCGACAGGTTCTCCATCGACGAGGGCCATCGAGATCATCTGGTGGTTCAGCAGCGCGCGAATTCGGAACTCTGTCTCGGGGAGAGAGGTGTTCATGAGAAGTTCTTCCCGCTCATACGCGCGGTGAAGCGAGACAAGCGCCGCAAGATCCGACTCTGTCGCGTCGCGAATCTCGATGCGGTATCGCTCCCAGGGATCTGACTCCCGAGAAGGATTCCGCGCGATATTCGTGGCGCGAATTCGCATCAGAGTGTAGGATTGTGTGGAACATCCCGCGGATGAGAGGCCGCGCGCCACACGGAGAGTGTCGTTGGTAGGTCCCGTTATCTTTTTTACGCTAACGTAGAAATTGAGGAATTCACAGAGCGAAGCGTCCTCTTGGATGCCATTTGGAAGCACACAGTGAACAGTCCCTTCGCGGTCGGCAGTAACGGCACCATCGACGATACCAGCCGCGCTGAGGTGTACAAGCCCGACAAGATCAAATATGCGAGATGGAAAAGCGCGGGCGCGTTCGATGGTCTCAGCGAGGCGCACGCAGCAATACTCTCGCTCGCGAAGAAAACGATCCACCTCTTCGCGATCCGCGAGAAAGTCACTGCGCATCCACACTCACGTACCTCCTCGCGCGCCAAAACCTTGTGCGGGTTCAGCGGTAAGCCTGTCCCCGCTGTTCGTCGATGTAGTTCGCGGCCGAGTGCGCCGCGATCGCGCCATCCGCCGCTGCCGTGATGATCTGGCGAAATGGTGTCGCTCTCACATCTCCCGCGGCGAAAAGGCCAGGCAAGCTCGACTGCATGCCGCAGTCCGTGACGATATAGCCTGTCGCATCGAGCTCGATATTCATGCCCAAGAGGAATTGAGTCTGTGGGATCGAGCCAATGAACACGAACACCGCGTCGAAGGATTCTTCAATTCGTTCGTGTGTCTCCGTGTTCTCGAGCACAACCGTGCGTATTTTCGAATCGCCTTTGATCTCCTTCGCGACTGAATTGAAGCGCACCTCGATCGAGGGATTGGAAAGCACACGTTGACCGAGGGCTCGCTGAGCTCTGAATCGATCGCGTCGGTGAATCATGACGATCTTATCCGAGAGCTTCGAAAGATAGGTGGCCTCATCGCAGGCGGCATCGCCTCCTCCCACTACGAGCATGCGTTTGCCCTTGAAAAACGGCCCGTCGCAGGTCGCGCAGTATGAGACTCCCTTGCCGATAAATTCCTGTTCGCCGGGAATCTCGAGCATGCGGTGCTTGGCTCCCGTCGCGATGAGCACGGCGAGGCTCTCTACGGTGCCATCGCTCGTTTCGATCAGAAATCGACCATCCTGCTTTTTCACGCTCAAAACGCTGCCATCTAAGAAGGCGCTTCCAAACCGTTCGGCTTGGGCGCGCATTCGCTCGGCGAGATCGTAGCCATTAATCGGCTCGAGGATTCCAGGATAGTTTTCTAGGTTATCAATAAGAAGCGCTTGTCCTCCTGGCGCCATCTCTTCGATGACGACAGTCTTTAAATTCGCCCTCGCCCCATACTGAGCGGCGGCGAGACCCGCGGCTCCCGCTCCAATGATCGCAAAATCGTAGAGATCACGCATCTCTGTGCTCCTTCAATCTTTATATATTAAATATTATATATATAAAATGTTCACCAATCAAGATGGGCTGTGCAAGAGGAGCTTGCACCCGCTCTCAGAAATTCCGCGTGGGTACTGCTCGTAGCTCACTCCCGCCTGCTCGAGGAGCACGTTCAAAATCGATGAGGGTTGAACCTTCGACAGGCTTTCGCCGCGCAGTTCGAGCGTCCGGGCACCACTGGCCTCGCACCTATAGGTGAGAGAGATCGTTGTTTCCGATCGAGTCTCATAGGCGTGGACATACGCTCCATCAAGCAGCTCGAGGAGGGCGAGCGAGAGCGGCACGAGCCGTTCGACTTCGAGGGCGCAGTCGTCCGCGTGGAGATGGAGGTGAACTCTCGAGCCCAGTCGCTCAAGGGTTTCTTCCGCGGCCCGACAGAACTGTGAAAAAAAGGCTCTTGCGGGAATCTTGTCTACTTTTTCTGCTTGATAGAGCGCCTCGTAGACAAGCGCGATGCTCTTGACCCTGCTTTCAAGTTCGCGCAGCAGTTCTTCGGCAGGCTTTGAGGGTGTTTCTAGTTGCTGAAGATGTGCGAGGCTCGCGACAAGCTGGAGATTGGACTTTACCCGATGGTGCATTTCGCGGAGCAATCTCTCCTTCACCGAGAGCGACTCCTCTAGGCTCTGCTGGTACAGATGCATCGCGCTCACGTCGTGGATCACTCCCACCGTTTGAGGTGCCATACCCTCGAGGCCAGAGATGAGAGGAATATCGAGTGCTCGCTCTCCATAAGCGTTCACGGTGGCGTAGACGATGTGGCCATCGCGGTGAAGAAGCCGCACTTCCAGCTCTCTCGTCATTCGCTCCCCCGATCGGCGCTCGTCGAAGAGCTTAGGAGGAATCTCGGGGAATTTTTCAGCATGGCGGATTCTCTCGACCACGATGTCGCGCGAAATATTCGGTCTATCGTCAGGATGAATGATGAGGCTGAAGTGCTGTCCGATGAGTTCGGCGGGCTCGTATCCTAGCATGGAAATCGACTCATTGAGAAAGAGAAAGACGCCATGCTCATCGAGTATGTACACAATGTCAGGCAGAGATGAGAGCAGCGTTCTCATCTGCGTCTGCGCCGCCGATGCTTCACCCATGGGTTCATAGTAGGAACTGGCTCGCGGCGCGTCAATACAAGGCTTTGGACATAGCACGGCAGAGGCCGAACGTGGTAGTATCTGAATATGGCTTTCAGCTTCCATACCCACACTTCCTTTTGCGACGGAAAAGCGGACGCGGCAACCATGGCCGCCACCGCGTTTCAGCACCACTACACGCATCTCGGTTTCTCTGCCCATGCGCCTGTACCATTCAAAACACGATGGAATCTGCCCTGGGAACGCGCGGAAGCCTACGTCGCGACGATCCGTGAACTCGAGAGGGAGTATGCTCCAAAGGGCATGAAGATTTTCCTTGGTCTTGAGACTGACTACGCGCCGGGCATCACCATGCCTGACACTCCGGCTTTCGAGTCTTTCGGCCTCGATTACCGTATCGGTTCGGTGCACTATATCACCGCGAGAGGTGAAGCATTTTTCACCGTCGACGAGCCGCAGGAGCAGTTCACCCCGAAAGTGCTGCGCTGGGCTACCGATGGAGATTATAGCCGGATATGGAAGCGCTACTGGCAGTACATGGCCGAGATGATCGAGCGCGATGGATTCGATATCATCGGGCACTTCGATCTTGTGAAAAAGAATAACGCCGATGGCAGATGGTTCGATGAGAGCGCCCCCGCGTACCTCGATGCTGCGTTTCAGGCGGTCGACCTCGCGGCGGAGCGAGGCACCATCGCGGAGATCAATACTGGCGGAGTCGCGCGCGGCAAACACCACGAGCCCTACCCCTCGTTGACCATCCTGACACAAATGCGGCACAAGGGCGTACGGATCACGATAGGCGACGACGCCCACGCGCCATCGCACATCGGCACGTATCAGCATGCCGCGCTCGCCGCGGCGGAAGCGGCTGGCTATAGGTCTCTTTGGTATATGGACGCGCCAAAAATATGGAAGGAACTTGGTATCGATGCGTTGAAGGCTGAAACGCACCGCGCGAGCCTATAGCGTGATACTGGCCGCGCGCGACGCGCGTACGTGAACTAGTTAACGATTCTTTCGCTCATCGCTCTTTTGGCACTCCACGCAGAGCACCGCGTAGGGAATCGCTTCGAGACGCTCCTGGGGAATTTTCTTGCCGCACTTCGCGCAGAGCCCATAGCGCCCCTGGCTGATTCGCAACAGGGCCGATTCAATTGCGCGATAACGCTTGAGGTCCTGGGAGCTGAGAGCTTCGATCATGATGCGATCGACATCGTCGGATGCGATATCCGCTGAATCCTTTGGATCCGTTTCCGAGAGCACCGTCTTGAGTTGCTCGTTCGACTCGGCGATGGTATCCAATATCTCTTGTCGCTGCGAAAGCAGTAATTCTTTCATCCGGTCGATGAAGGTATTCTCCATCTCTCTCCCCCTCATCCAGTGCTGCGCAAGTACCCACTCGCGATGGTTGGGCACAATGCATCACATTGTTAAAAATGTCAAGATGTGTGCCACGACGGTCTGGCTATCATGTTGACATTCGGCGCATTGGCTCATAGTATTTCACCTGCGCGCAGGGCGCAAGAGATAGTATGTCTCGAGCTTTCTGCATGTGCCGGCCTCGCTGCCGGCAAAGCGAATCGAAATAGGAGTATGTGTGGCTAAAGAAGAAGCGATTGAGGTGGAGGGCATTGTCAAGGAAGCCCTTCCGAATACCATGTTCCGTGTCGAACTGGCCAACGGACACATCATTCTTGCGCATCTTTCCGGAAAAATGCGCAAGCATTACATCAGAATTGTTCCCGGCGACAAAGTAAAAGTCGGGCTTTCTCCGTATGATCTGAACCGCGGACGCATCATTTACCGCGAGAAATAGACAGCGGTCTGATACGCACCCAGGTGACCCCCCTGCCCCCATTCTGACCGTCCGCAAAGCAGAATTCACCTGCATGCGGATTTTGCTCGAGTTCTTCCCGAACAACATGTACCAGCACTTGCTCTTCCCGCGAATGGTTTCCTTTTCCGTGAATAATGCTCGCTTTCTCCAAACCTTGGGCTGCGCAGCGCGCTAGAAAAGATTGTACAGCCTGGCGTGCTTCCGGTTCGCGCATACCATGAAGGTCGATTTCGGCTTGAGGGCGCATGCGTTTGAATCGCGTGTAGGCTGAAATGGATGCGGCGCGCTCGTCTTCAGGGTCTGGCTGAGCAAGGGCATCTTTATCGACAGTATCGTGAGCTTCGAGCCATTGTTCGAATATCTTTCCAAAATCCATATTGCAGGAATACATAGCACAAAATTCGATTTGTTTCAGGTGGGCACGGGGTGGTGCCGCTATGGTGCCAAGCTGCCCGCTTCATGAAAAATGGGGCGCCGCTCTTATTTGCATGCACTGCGCAAAAAGCTCCGTGCTGACCCTTCTTGTGCTGGCATACGGCAGCCGCTATCATAAAAACAAGGATTTTTGCCATGATTCATGCGCGACGGTATCATCCGACAAACTTCAAGTTTTTCACGTGGCTGCTGCGGTACACGTATGGTCTGTGGCTCAGGCGAGCCTATCGAATTGTCGCCATCAATGCTGAGCTTTTCAAAGAATTGAAGCCGCCTTTCATCCTTGTCGGCAATCACACAACTCTGTTGGACCCCTTTATCGCCAATGCATTTGTGCCCTTCCCTATCCATTGGGTTGCGAGCGACGGAAACATGCGTAGCCCGATTATGCGATTTCTCCTTATCAAGCTGGTTGGCAGCATTCCCAAATCGAAAGCCATCCCCGATATCGAAACAGTCAACTGGATTGTCGATATCATACGGCGCAAACATCGAGTGG
Source organism: bacterium (assembly GCA_021813065.1). GTDB lineage: Bacteria > Spirochaetota > Spirochaetia > Treponematales > Rectinemataceae > Rectinema. Next base: position 7 of record JAKALZ010000009.1, on the reverse strand, counting down.
TGGGCAT
>JAKALZ010000268.1 GCA_021813065.1 bacterium | reverse complement strand
CGCCGGCATGGCCACCGCGAGCGGCGGCATGAACATCGTCGCGGGCTTCTCCCCGGCCACGAGCACGATCCTCAAGACGAACAAGAACGTCGAGAAGATCGCCACCACCGTGAGCCACTTCCCGCCGGAAAAATCCTTCCCGTCCACCTGGGTCGCGAGCAACAAGTGGCTCGAAGAGAACCCCCAGGTCGCTCAGAACTTTATCAACGCCCTTCTCGAGGCGGCGTTCTGGAGAGCAAACAACCTCGACGCGACCATGCGGGCCGGCGAGCAGCTCTGCCAGAAACCGGCTGGCACCTTTGACCCGATCAACCTTGTCGCACCGACCAAGGAAGAGTACGAAGCCTGGTTTGCCACGAAGAGCTCATTGGGCTACATGTACATGAAGGCCCTCTACGACAGCAAGGTCCCGAACGTGCCCAAGGGCAATCCCGTGAAGCCATTCGACAAGACCTTCGCCGATCAGTATCTGCTCGAAGGCCTCAAGGTTCTGAAATAGTCTGATACGAGAGCATCGCCCGCCGCCGCTTCCGCGGCAGCGGGCGATAGCTGCGGTAAGCATGCGCCGCGACCCCGCGGAATGCGCGAGCATTGCATGGGGGGTCGCGGTTGCGCTGCAAGAACAACCGTACGGCGCGGTACCCTGGCGCGCCGGGCTCCGCGGGACGCGCGAGCGCGATAGCCCCGATGCGGCGCTCCAAAGCGCGGCCCGCTATGATACTTTGAGCTTTGCGAGGCGCCTTTGTTTCGGGGCAACGTTGCGGGGCGGGCAGGTTTGCACAACTGGCGGCCACGCGGCACATGGGCGCGAGCTCCGCGCGATTGCGCCATACATTGGAAACACACGATGAATATTGAATTTGATTCGAAATTCTCAGGCATCGACCGCGAAGATACGCTGCGCGGGATTAGCGCGCGCCGCTCCATCCTGGAGCGCGCCCGGCGCGGGGAAATCTGGAACGAGAAGTGGCTCGGCTGGCTCTCCGTGCGAGAGGCGGCGTCCGCGCGGGCGCTCGCCGCGGTGCGCGGCGAGGCGGCACGCGTGCAGCAGCGCGCGAGCGCGATGATCGTGATCGGCATTGGTGGCTCCAACCGTGGTGCCATGGCCGCGATCCAGGCCCAGCGCGGAAAGCTCACATCGCCGACACGCATCGTCTGGGCGGGCGACACCCTCTCGGGCTCCTCGCTGCGCGACGCACTCGACATCGTCGAACGCGAATCAGTCGTGCTCAATGTCATCGCCAAAGATTTCAAGACCCTGGAGCCGGGCATCTCGTTCCGCATGCTCCGCAAAGCCCTCATGGAAAAGTATGGTGCGGACTACGCCGAAAGAGTGATCGCGACCGGGAGCTATGGCGACGGCCAGCTTTTCGACCTCGCACAGGCTCATGCATCGCGCTTCCTCGAATTCCCTGAGAACATTGGTGGACGATTTTCGGTGCTGTCGAATGTCGGGCTCTTCCCCATGGCGGTTGCCGGCGTCGACATCGAGTCGCTCGCTGCGGGCGCCGAGGACGCTGAGCACGCCTTGCGCTCGTTGCCGCTGGAAGAGAATCCCGCCGCGCGCTACGCCGTGAACCGCAACCTTCTCTTTGAACGCGGATTCAGCATCGAGAGCCTTATCTTTTTCGAACCGGATCTACTGCCTTTTGCGCGCTGGTGGACCCAGCTCTTCGCGGAAACCGAGGGCAAGACACCGAGCGCAGTCTTCCCGACCAGCTTCAGCTACTCCGAAGATCTGCACGCGGTGGGGCAGTACGTTCAAGAGGGACGGCGCTGCATAGCGGAGACCTACCTCAGGGCCTTCCACTCCACACCGGACCTCCGCATCGAGCCATCGGCTGGCGTAGCGGATCGCTTCGACTACCTTGACGGCAAGGAGTTCGACGAACTGAACCGCGCGGTCTACCGCGCGGCGATCCGCGCACACAGCGCAGACGGTGTGCCTTGCCAGGAAATCGTACTACCCGAAATCCGGGAATCCGAGCTCGGAGCGCTCTTTTACTTCTTCATGTTCTCTTGCTACCTCTCGGCGTCCACCCTCGGCGTAAACCCCTTCACGCAGGACGGTGTCGAGAACTACAAACGCGCGATGCAGTCGCTCCTGCGGGAGGCGCAGCCTGCGTCGGACTCCAGCGGTGGCGCGGCGAGCCCGCAACAAAAGGCGCGTCCATGAGTGGCACCATGCTGATCGTGCACGGCGGCGCCCCTACCGCGGTGATGAACGCCTCGCTCTACGGCGCGATCCGTGCCGCGCGCGAATCCGGCGAAGTGGATCGCGTGCTCGGCGCTCGCCATGGCGCGCGCGCGATTTTTTCAGGTGACTACATCGACCTCTCGGCCATGCCGGAAGAAGAATTCGAGCTTCTTCCCCGCACCCCCGCCTCCTGCATCGGCACCTCCCGCTTCCCCATCGAGGAAGAAGACTATCCGCGCCTCGTGGACGCGCTCGCCGACCAGGGCATCCGCTATCTTCTTCTCAACGGCGGCAATGGGACAATGGATACCTGCGGCAAGCTCGCCCGAGCGGCCGCGCGGAACCCGCGCGCGGCGGGCCTGCGCATCGTGGGCATCCCTAAAACCATCGACAACGACCTCGCGGGTACGGACCACGCGCCAGGCTTCGGAAGCGCCGCGCGCTACCTCGCCGCCTCGGTGGCGGAACTCGCGCGCGATGTCGCGGCCCTGCCCATCCACGTCTGCATCGTCGAGAGCATGGGGAGGAACGCCGGCTGGCTGACCGCCGCGAGCGCACTAGCTCGCGACGCCAGCGCACTGGCTGGCGATGTGAGCGCACTGGCTCGCGACGCGGCCCTCGGTCCCCACCTCATCTACGTGCCGGAAGTCCCCTTCGATGAAGAGCGTTTCCTCGACGAGGCGAAGGCACTCTACGACCGCGTCGGCGGCGTCGTCGTAGTCGCGAGCGAGGGGCTCAAAGACGCGCAGGGCAAACCCATCGTCCCGCCAGTCTTCCAAACGGGCCGGTCGGTTTATTATGGCGACGCGTCCGCCCACCTCTGCGCCCTGGTCATCAAGCGGCTGGGCATCAAGGCGCGCAGCGAAAAGCCGGGGATCCTTGGACGCTGCTCGATCGCGCACCAGTCACCGGTGGACAGAGACGAGGCGATTCTCGCAGGGGCCGAAGCGGCGCGCGCGGCGATCGCCGGACATACCGCGGCCATGGTCGGTTTCACGAGGATCTCGTCCAAGCCCTACCGCGTTGAGCCTACCCTCGTTCCTGTCGAGGATGCCATGCTGCACGAGCGCAGCTTGCCCCTCGGGTACCTCAATGCCGCGCGCAACGGTATCGACGGATCCTATCTCGAGTGGTGCCGGCCCCTCATCGGAGGACCGCTGGCCACCTTCACCAGCCCCGTGGGCAGATCATGAGAGGAGAGCACGAATATGCCA
>JAKALZ010000267.1 GCA_021813065.1 bacterium | reverse complement strand
GAGGATTTCGCCGGTGCGGCGCCGCGCGGCGTGGATGTTCTTGCCGTTCCATACTGAATCCGGGCGCGAAAAGTAGACGTACTCGAAGCTGCACGCGGCGTGCGGCGCCGCGATTCCCGAGGACACACGATCGACGAGTCCCTTTTCGGAAAAATGGAGGATTTCACCCGGCGCGATCTCCTCGTACTCGGCGCAGCCCATCACGCGCAGCGCGGAAGTCTCGGACGCCACCGCCCAGCCGCCCGAGTCGGTGCGCCCCCATGCGAGGGGCCGGAAGCCCCAGGGGTCACGCACGGCAAACACGCCCTCGCGCGTGAGGAGCACGAGCGAGTAGGCGCCGATCCAGGAGCGCATCGCCGCCGCGATGCGCGCGGTCCAGCTCGCGCCGGGTGTTCCGGCAAGCATCATCGCGAGAAGCTCCGAGTCGGAGCCGGTCATGAGCCCGAGGCCCTTGGCAAGGAGTTGTCGCCTGAGTTCAGGCGCGTTGGCGATGTTGCCGTTGTGGCCGAGAGCGAGCGGCCCGTATTGAGTGTCGATCACGAAGGGCTGGGCGTTTCTGGCGCTCGAGCGGCCTGTCGTGGAGTAGCGCGTGTGGCCAATCGCGATGGTGCCGGTCAAAGGCGCGAGGTTCTGGTCCCTGAAAACCTGGGTGACGAGGCCGACATCCTTGTGGAGGTGGATCGAGCCCGATTCGAGTGTCGCGATGCCCGCCGATTCCTGCCCTCGGTGCTGGAGCGCGAAGAGGCCAAAAAAGGCGAGGCGCGCGGCTTCCTCAGACACCACGGCCACGATACCGCATGCTTCGCGGGCGCCTTCGGTGTCGATCATCGGTGACGCTCCTCGTCTTCATCGATAAGGCGCGCCGCGTTCTGCTCCTGGAAGCGCCGGATGCGCTCCTTGATACCTGAGTCGCTCAACGCGAGGAGCTTCGCGGCGCAGAGCGCGGCGTTGCCCGGGTCGAGGACGAGCGCGGGCGCCACGCCTGAGGGCATGCGAAGGCTGGACCAGATGTCGTAGGCGCCCCACTGCTCCGAAGGCGGCGGGCAGGTGATGACGGGCGCGGCGGTGGCTGCGTCGACGAGGCCGGAGAGCGCGTTGGAACGGCCCGCCGCCGCGATGTACACGGTCGGGATGCCTTCGGCGTCGTACCCGGCGAGGATGTCGAGGAGGCGGCGCGGCGTCTTGTGCGCGGAGGCGATCCGCGATTCGTGCGCGATGCCGAACTCGTCGAGCGCCTCTTCGATCGCTTCGACATGCACGTGGTCCGCGGGCGAACCCGCGAAAATGATCACTCGAGCGCTCATGTATTCGCTCCTTCGAGGCGCGCCGAGACCCTGCCGCGTGCAGGATTTTGCTCAGGCACGTCGATATCGCGAGACGCCTCCAGCGCGCGCAGCACGCGCGGCGCGGCGGGGTACGATGCCGGAATGAAAGGCAATCCGGTCAGTTTCTCGAAGAGTTCCTGGTAGAGAAGGCTCGTTTTGATCCAGACCGAGTCGTCGAGCCTGGGAATCTCGCCATCGCCACGGTACCCTCGCTCGGCGTAGAAAAGACGCACAAACTCCTTGTCTCTGCTCTCTGGCTCACGGCCAGCCTCAAAACGCTCATCGTAGCTCGACGCGAGCCAGAAGCGGGACGAATCCGGCGTGTGCACCTCGTCGATCAGCATGAGCGAACCATCGGGCGCGAGTCCAAACTCGTACTTCGTATCCACGAGGATGAGCCCCGCCTTTGCGGCGATCTCGGTTCCCCGCGCGAAAAGCGCAAGTGCCCCGTCCACAACCCGCTTCCATAATTTAGCCTCCACATAGCCCTTCTCGACCACTTCGCGAGGCTCAAGCCGCTCGTCGTGGCCAGTCGGGCCGCCCTTCGTCGTCGGGGTAATGATCGGCGCAGGCAGTTTTTGGTTTTTGCGCAGGCCTTCTGGAAAATGTTGGCCGTAGATAGTCCGCTCGCCAAGCTCATAGCGGCGCCAGAGCGCCGTCGAGGTGACTCCCGTGATGTATCCGCGCACAATCACTTCCACAGGGAGCGGCTCGGCTCCCTGGACCACGGCGCAGTTCGGGTCGGGAAGCGAAACGAGGTGGTTCGGCACGATATCGGCGCAGGCGCGAAACCAGAACGCCGACAGCTCGTTCAGTACCTGCCCCTTGAAGGGTATCGCGGCGAGCACGCGATCGAAGGCCGAAATCCTGTCGGTGGTGGCAAGAAAGCGCCGCCCGCCCGGCAGGCTCCACCACTCCCGCACTTTTCCTTCACCTTCAGCCTTTCCTGTGCCATCGAAGGCGCGGGAAAGTAGTTCAGCGATCAATGCTTCAGAAACCATTGGACCTCCCTGAAACTGATGCTCGTTCCATTCGATCATGCTCCATTCGCGATGCTCAATGAAAAGAGGGCCGCGCACTTCGCGCAGCCCTCCTCCGCCGTTCACCTTTTCGCGTACTGCAGCCCATTCCTGAAAAGCTGCCTCGCTCCCTCGCCGTCGCGCCCCGGCATCGAGCTGTACTCATGCTCGAAGACCGCGTTCTCAGGGTGCGGCATGAGGCCGAGCACATTCCCCTCGGGGTTGCAGATTCCCGCGATGTCCGCGATCGAACCATTGGGATTGAGCGGGTATCGTCCGCCCGCCGGCGAACCGTTTTCGTCGGAATAGCGCAGCGCGACGCAGCCTTCGCGTTCCAGCAATGCGCCCGCGCCCTCGAAATCCGCGTTAAACCGTCCTTCGCCGTGGGACACCGGGCAGTAGATCCGCTCGACGCCACGGGTCCAGATCGAGTTTGACCGCGGCGCCGCGAGATCCACCCAGCGGCACTCGAAATTTCCGCGCGCGTTGCGCGCGAGGGTGAAATGATGCTCCGCGAAGCCTGGGCCTGGTAGGATGCCCGCTTTCACGAGCACCTGAAAGCCGTTGCAGATGCCGAGCACGGGCCGCCCCGTCTCGACGAAACGTGCCACCTCGTCCGCAAAGAAGCGCGAAAGATCGAGCGCGAAGAGCTTGCCCGCCCCGAGCGCGTCGCCGTAGGAGAATCCCCCCGGCACGACCAGCACGCCATAGTCTCGCAGCCGATCAGGACGCGCGCGCAGCTCCGTCAGAGGAAGAATTTCCGGTTCGCCTCCCGCCAGCTCAATCGCGCGAGCGGCGTCGAAATCGCGGTTTGTGCCAGGTGCCTTGAGAATGAGCGATTTCATGGGAGCGCCTCCTCGGACGGCTTGCCTCACCACGACCGCCAGTTCGTAAGCGGACCGATACGTATCCCGCATCTCGGCAGATTGCGAAGGCGGGCTGATCACGCCCGCCACCGGCGCCACCACAGCCGACGCTGAGAAGAACTGAACCCTGAATTTCGCCGTATAAGCTATATGAGCGTAATTGCAGCAACAATTGTTACCGCGCTTGTCCTGATTGCGGGCAGGGTCC
>JAKALZ010000266.1 GCA_021813065.1 bacterium | reverse complement strand
GCCGAGCGCGGTGTGCTTCGGCGGCATCGAGGCGTGACCGCCCGCGCCTTCAACCTCGATGACGATATCCGCGTAACCTTTCTCGGCGACACCGATGAGGGCGATGGGTTTCCGGACAAAGTTGATGAGTCCCTTTCCGACCGGACTGCCCTCGTCGATCACCCACGAAACCCGTACTTTCCGCTCCTCGAGCCACGCCGCGATGGCGGCCGCGCCGCGTGCGCCACCTACCTCCTCATCTCCCCCGAAGGCGAAATAGAGCGTGCGCTCAGGCGTGAATCCCTTTGCGAGAAGCGTTTCCGCCGCCTCGAGGATGCTGACGAGCTGCACCTTGATATCCTGCGTGCCGCGTCCCCAGACAAAACCCCGCTCGATCGCGCCGCTAAAGGGCGGTTCATCCCAAGGATCGGTTTCGGAGGCGGGGACCACATCATAGTGGGCGCAGAGCATCGCGGGCTTGAGCGCCGGGTTTTTCCCTTGCCAGCGGAACACGATTCCCCGCGGGCCCACGAGCGTGCGCTCGAGCCCGGCGCGCACGCGTGGAAAAAGCGGATCAAGCGCCCCAGGAAAGGCGGAAAACGGCGTTTCATCCTCCTCTTCGGGGATGAATGACGATACGGTTCGATAGGTGACGAGCGTCGAGAGTTTTTGGGCGATATCCATGAGCTGCGTATCCTTTGCCGGCAATAGTAGAATGGAATCAGGCGCGAGACAATCAGGCGCGGCGATACCGCGGCATTGGGGGCGTCGCGCTACCAGCCACCGTCAGATTCGACGCTGCGGCTGCCGCTCGAGCGTTAAGATCCACGGGGCGCCCATTCCTGTTCTCGCGCGCTAGGAGAGCGCACTTTCCAGATCGCGCGGTGTGTCGATGTCGCGGTGGATAAAGGGATCGTCAACATCGATGAGCGCGATGTCCGCGTGGTGCGCGCGTAAAAAACCTTGGAGGCCATCGGGGCCTTCCCAGCGTTGGATCGCGTCGAACCACGCCCTGCGTATGAGGGGAGGATGGCCGGTGTCTCCTTTGTACCTCGGGAGCGCCGCAGGGTGGGCGCTGATGCCGTGAGCGAGCGCGCGCGGGGTGGCGGGCGACACGAAGGGTATGTCCACAGGCAGAATGAACGTGGCCTCGGTATCTGAGGGGAGGGCGGCGAGGCCCGCCAAGATCGAGCTGAACATGCCACGGTCGAAGTCTGGATTGTGAATGGGGATGAGGCCGCGCGCGCGGGCGGCTTCAGCTACACGGTTGGCATCGAAGCCAGTTACCACGAAAATCCGCTCTATTCCGGCATGAACAAAGGTGCGCGCCGCCCGATCGAGCATGGTCGCGCCATCAATTTCGATGAGCGCCTTCAGCGATCCCATCCGGGTTGAGTATCCCGCGGCGAGGATGATAGCGCTTATCCGTTCGAGGGAAATTGAGCACGCCATGGCGCTCAATGCTTCTCGGCGGGCGGCGCGCTTTCAGACACTCTACCGGCAATGCCGTCCGCCGCGTTGCGCGAACGCGGCATTTCCGCAGGAAGGATTCCCGCGCGCACCGCGATAATCTCGGCGATAATGCTGATCGCTATTTCTTCAGGAGTGCGGGCGCCGATAGCGAGACCGATGGGCGCGTGAACGCGCGAGAGCTCCGCATCTGAGAATCCCTGTTTCTTGAGCGATGCGAAAATGCCCTGGCGTTTTGTCTTCGAGCCGATGAGGCCAATGTAGCCCGCGCGCGTCGTGAGAAGACTCGCGAGCATCTCTTGGTCGATGTCGGGTTTGCGCGTGAGAATGAGGGTACAGTCTAGAGGGCCTGGCGCAATGGCCCGGCAGTGAGGTCCAGCGGCAAGGGGCGAGGCGAAGCTCTCGATGTGGCGCAAGGATTTCGCGCGCGGAAAGCGCTCGACGGTGAGAAGCTCTGGACGGTCGTCGGTCACGATTACGCTAAAGCCCGCGAGGCTCGCGGCTTCGCAGGTAGCGAAACCGACGTGGCCAGCGCCAAAGATGAACACCGTAGGATCGGGCGAAAAGCCTAGCCAGAAGGCGTGCGAGGAGGACACGGAAAGGGCGGGATTCAGTGATTGTGGAAGCGGGAGCATCGCTGCACCGCAAAAACCAGGCTCACTCGCGCGGAGCAAGCCGCGGAGCGTTGAACTCAGGCCAAGGTCCGCCCCGATCACCGTATAGTCTTCCGCAAAAGCCTCGGCGGCTCTCGTGGGAGCGTCACGCGCCGCCGTCCATGTTGAGTCGGCGTCGTTCGGTATGTCAAAAAAAGCGATACCCGCGCGCTGGCCTTCGCCGACACGCGCAAAACAGGCGAGGAGGGCCCACGCGACCTTGGAGCCTGGCTCTATTCGCTCGAGGTGAATGCTGAGCGCGCCACCGCAGGTCATCTGCGACTGGCTCGCCTCTGGGCTGAGATCGAATTTCAAGTCTCGGGTGTGAGCGCCGCTGGGTGCGTCTGTGGTTGCTGGCTGGGCTGAGAAGAGCTCTCGCATCGCGGTGATAGTCTGACCTTCCGCGAAACCGCCGCCGACCGTGCCGGTCATCGCGCCGGATTCATCCATCGCCATGAGGGCGTCGGTGCCCCGCGCGGTCGAACCGGAGGCCCACGTCACCGCGGCGAGCGCGACGGGAGAACCCCGCGCAAGGCGCACCGCCACCCAATCCCGAAGCTGATTCACCTAGCGCTCACTTAACGCGAGCCACAGGTTGGGCGCCATTTCGGATCGCCGCGAGCACGCGCTCCGGCGTGAAAGGGTATTCGGTGAGGCGCACGCCTGTCGCGGCGCGGATCGCGTTCGCGATCGCCGAGGGTGGCGTATCGATGCCAATCTCGCCAGCAGACTTCGCGCCGAAGGGACCGGAAGGCTCATAGCTGTCCACAAGCTCGACGGTAATGCGACCCACGTCCTCTCGCGAGGGAATGGGGTAGGTCATCATATTATGGCTGAGCATGTGACCTTTCTCGGAGTAGCGCACATCCTCGTAGAGGGCCATACCAATGCCCTGAAGCAACCCGCCCTCAATCTGCACCTTGGCGAGCATGGGACTGATGGGCGTGCCGACATCGGCGACCGCGACATACCGCACGACTTCGACCTTGCCGGTCTCAGTGTCGATTTCGATTTCGACGAAGGCGGCCAGATACGGCGGGGGAGACTTTTCACCAGAGAATGATTCGGTGGCTTCGATCGTCTGCATGGCAGCGCCATCGTGGTAGAGGGTGTCGAAGCTGAAGTCGTTGAGACTGAGGGTCTTCGCGCCGTCGGCGGTGCGGAATGCCTTGTGCTCATACACTATGTCGCTGGGGGCGACGCCGAGTTTGCGGGCCGCGGTTGCGATCAGTTTTTCCTTGAGGCTGTGCGCGGCTCGCTGGACGGCGGAGCCCGACACATAGGTCGTGCTCGACGCGTCGGCGCCGACATCGAAGGGAGTGTGGTCGGTGTCCGAAGAGTAGACAAC
>JAKALZ010000265.1 GCA_021813065.1 bacterium | reverse complement strand
ACTTTATCGCAGCTTCGGCGCTGTGAATTCCCGTGGAGGACACGAGCTCAATGCCCGCCCGCTTGTAGAGAATCGCTGCCCAGCGCAAGCTTTCGTGGTACTCATTCTCAGAGCTCAAGGGCTGCACGCCGCTCAGTCGCATTGTATTTAAATTAAAATCGAATCTGAAGAAGCGATTGAAGAGAACAACCGCGTTCGCGCCTTCTCTCGAGAGTCCGTGCACAAGGTTCGGGAGGCTTGAGTAGTTGCTGCCTACCTTGACCATAATGGGGAGTTTTGTCGCCTGGCGGGCCTCTTTGACCGTCGAAAATACCTTGTTTTCGATTTCGTGTCCGGAGATGTGCGGAGAAAATGGCACATAGGCGATATTGAGCTCGAGCGCGTTTGCTCCCGCCTCTTCGATGCGCTTCGCGAAGCCCGCCCAATTTCCGGGCCCCACGCAGTTGATGCTCGCGATGAGAGGAACGTCCCCCACTCTCTTTTTCGAGTCGCCGATCAGCTTGAGGTACTCATCGGTGCTCTCTTCCCAGGCGGTTCGAGAGATAAACGCTTCCGCGTCGGGATAGCTGTTGATGTCGAGGCCATCTATCTCCTGACCAAGCATCGCGAGAATCTGCTCCTCGAACAGCGATTTAAGCACGATCGCGCCAGCGCCCGAGTGTGCTGCCTTCTCGACACCCTCGGGGAGGTTCGTAAGTCCGCTTGCGCCAACGATTATGGGATTCTTCAGGTGAAGTCCCATTAAATATGTTCCAAGATCTGCCATTATCAGCTCCTTCACTATGTATTCTAACAGAAAATACGCAGCATAAAAAGCTCAAACTTTACAACTCGAGCGACTTTGCGTCGATCTTTTCGAGGACTCGGGCGACAAAGGCGTCAAGCGCGAGCCCATTCTCCTGACCTCCGGTGCGCAGGCGAAGCGATACAGCGCGCTCATCCTTTTCGCGCTGACCAAGGATTACCATATAGGGAATCTTCTGATTCTGGGCGTCGCGGATTTTAGCGTTCATACGCTCTTCCGACAGCATGGCCAGTGCCCGGATTCCCTTCGCCTTCAGCGCAGCGGTCACTTCCTTCGCGTAGTCGTCGAAGCTGGGAGCGACAGGAATTACCGCCACCTGCTCGGGGCTAAGCCAGACAGGGAATGCGCCCGCGGTATGCTCGAGGTAGACGCCGAAAAAGCGCTCAATCGAGCCAAGGAGCGCGCGGTGCACCATGTAGGGGCGCTTGCGCTGACCATCCGCGTCGATGTACTCGATCTGGAATCGCTCGGACATGTTGAAGTCGAACTGAATGGTGGTGAGCTGCCACTCGCGGCCGATCGCGTCTTTCACCTTGAGGTCGATCTTCGGGCCGTAGAAGGCGCCGCCGCCCTCGTCGATCTCATAGGAGAGCCCCTCCCGCTCGATCGCGGCTCGCAGCGACTCGGTTGCCTGCCGCCAGCGCTCGGGATCGCCAACGGCGCCGTCGCCCTTCGGCTTGGTCGCGAGGTAGGCCTTGATCTCCTTGAAGCCGAGCGCCCGGTGCATGGACAGCGAGAATCGTAGCACCTCGCTGATCTCGTCGCCGATCTGCTCGGGCGTGCAGAAGATATGGGCGTCGTCCTGGGTGAAGCCGCGCACGCGCATGAGCCCGTGCAAGGCGCCCGCGCGCTCGTAGCGGTACACGGTGCCGAGCTCTGCCCAACGCAGCGGAAGATCCCGGTACGAGCGGGTCTGGCTCTTGTAGATCATGATGTGGAAGGGGCAGTTCATTGGCTTGATGTAATACTCGTCCTCATCGATCTTCATGGGCGAGTACATGTTCTCTTTGTAAAAACCAAGGTGTCCCGAGGTTTCCCAGAGCCAGCTTTTGCCGATATGCGGAGTAAAGAGAATTTCGTAGCCGTTCTTGTAGTGCTCTTCGCGCCACCAGTTCTCGAGCGCGACTCTAAAGCGGCCACCTTTCGGGTGCCAGTAGATGAGGCCGGCGCCGGCCTCTTCATGGGTCGAGAAGAGATTGAGCTCTTTGCCAAGCTTGCGGTTGTCGCGCTTTTCAGCCTCCTCAAGCATCTTGAGGTACGCCTCGAGTTCCGGCTTGGTCGAGAAGGCGTACGCGTACACGCGGGTGAGCATCGGTCGAGCTTCGTCGCCTCGCCAGTACGCGCCCGCGACTGTCTTTAGCTTGAAGGCGTCAGCGCGCAGCTCTCTCGTCGATTCGACGTGAGGCCCGCGACAGAGATCGACGAAGTCGCCCTGGGTGTAGATCGAGATAGTTCCATCTTCGAGGCCATCGATCAGTTCGAGTTTGAAGGGCTGATCCGCGAAGCGCACCTTCGCGTCTTCCTTGCTCAGCTCCTCGCGAGCAAAAGCTTGATTCTGGGCGATGATTCTGCGCATTTCCTTTTCGATCGCCGCAAGATCATCATTGGTCACTGTCCGCGGAAAGAGAAAATCGTAATAAAATCCATCCTGAATCGCGGGGCCGATGCCGAATTTTGTCCCTGGGTAGAGATGCTGCACCGCCTCGGCCATCACATGCGCTAGCGAATGACGCATTCTTTCAATGTCTGCCGCCATAATCCTTCTCCTTTTCACGGTTTGGGGCGCAAAAAAAACTCCACGGGATGCGCCCGCACGTGAACTGCTTCACGTAAGGACGAATCCCGTGGAGCTGAACGCTCTCGGTAATCCGCGGTTCCACCTTACTTCGGCACCCCGCGACAGGGGCCGCACTCTTCGCCATTGACGCAGGCGCGCGATCTACATTACTGCGGTTCTTAAATCCGGTTCACATAGACTGCTCCGGAGCGGTTTTCATCGGACTTCGGCAGGATTCTTCCACCCGCGGCGACGCGGAATCCCTCTCTTTGCGCGAAACGTACCGATTACTCTTCTCCATCAACGCATTTTTCAGTATTTTCCACACTTGCCAAAATGATGTCAAGAGCCGACCAAGCTCTCAACACATGCGCGAGGCCACGTTCGAGAAACCGCGCTTCGCGAGCTCGCCTCGTGCGGCATCTTCCAGAGGCGGATGGCGGTCTCTTGTTAAAGTCGTGTGCAATGAGTATTTTTTATAAGTATGGGAACGAAAGTCACACAGCAGTCGGACACGCAAGAACTCAATCGAGAAGAGCTCTCGGTTCTTGAGCCCGAAGAGTATCGAGTCTATCTCATGAATGACGATTTTACGACAATGGAATTCGTGATATCGATTCTCATGACGGTATTTCACAAGAACCTTCCGGAAGCCACGAAGCTCACGCTGGAGGTTCACCGGAAAGGCCGCGGCATGGCGGGGGTTTATCCCTACGATATCGCGACCACGAAAACACAGCAAGTTCACGCGATGGCCCGGCAACGGGGTTTTCCTCTCCGCTGCGCAATGGAGAAAGCATGAAAGTAAGTTCTGAGGTGCAGGCGATATTCAACGCCGCCTACAACGAAGCCAAGCTTCGGAGCCATGAGTATC
>JAKALZ010000264.1 GCA_021813065.1 bacterium | reverse complement strand
GACAGGCACGCCGTTCACGAACTCGAGTTTGACGTACTCGGGTTTATCAGGCGCCTTGTCGGGGGTTACGCACATCTTGAGCATGCCCTCGAAGTGCGGCTCGTTGGCCGGATCCTCGAGGTCGAGTCCTTCGTGGCTGATGTGCCAGAGGTTGTCGTCGCGGCTGTAGGAGTCGGACTTTTTCATGGGCACCGGGATGTTCCGGGCCTCGAGGTACGCGATCTCCTCCTCGCGGCTCTGGATGTCCCAGATGCGCCAGGGAGCGATGACTTCCATCTCCGGGGCGAATGCCTTGACGCCGAGCTCGAAGCGCACTTGATCGTTGCCCTTGCCCGTGCAGCCGTGCGCGATGGCGTCGGCGCCCTCGGCGAGGGCGACTTCGGCCAAGCCCTTCGCGAGCAAAGGGCGCGCGGCGCTCGTGCCGAGTAAATATTTTTTCTCGTAGGGCGAGCCCGCCTTCACGAGCGCCCAGAGGTACTCTTTGACAAACTCTTCTTTCTGGTCGAGCTTGATGAACTTCGCCGCACCAGACGCGATCGCGCGCTTGCCGATCGCCTCGAAGTCGGCGTCTTGACCGACATCGCCGCAGACCGCGATCACTTCGCAGTCGTAATTTTCCTTGAGCCAGGGAACGATCACCGTGGTATCCAAGCCACCTGAATATGCAAGCACGATTTTCTTTTTCATGTTATTCTTTCTCCTAAATATAATTATAGAATATTACAATTGAGTGCGCGCCAAATCGCGACGCCGAACGGGCGGTGCGGCGGAGCACATAGAGATGCGGTCAACGGAGGCGGGTTCTATGAAGTTCGAGAAATCGATATGCAGAAATTTGCATCTTCATGCAACGAATATACCATTCTGCAAAAATTTATGCAATAGTATCTGTATGAATATGTAAGTTGCGCGAGATAGCGCACGCGTGGCGCCCCTGCATGGCGGCATGCTTTTGCACGAGGTGCCACACAAGGCTGGGCACTTTGCTTCTCCCCTTTTCAAGGTTGTGGTAGAGTAACTCGCATGAATGAGAATCCACAATTTTTATGCGTGTGCCTTAACCCTGTCATTCAGAAGACGCTTGTGTTCCACGAGATTGAACGCGGAGAGGTCAATAGAACATCTGAGTACCGAATCGACGCGGCGGGGAAAGGGGTCATCCCTACGCGCATTTTGACGCAACTCGGCGAGCGCGCGACACACCTCACCCAACTTGGAGGCCCCACCCGCGACTGGTTCCTCTCGATGTGCGCCGAGGACAGACTTGATATCGAGTGGGTCGAATCTGGAGCCCCCATACGATTCTGCACCACCCTTATCGAGGAAGCGAGCGGCCGCGCCACCGAGCTTGTGGAGGAATCCCTGCCGGTCGCGCCCACCACCAGCGACGCCCTCGTCGAGCGCTTCGCTATTCTCGTACGCGACGCCGACGCCGTCCTTCTCTCCGGCACGGTCGCGACCGGCATCGCCCCCCACACGATGGCTCGCTTTGCGCGCCTCGCGCGCGACGCGGGAGCTCGCCTCTACCTCGATATAAAAAAGACCGATTTGCTTGAGTGCCTCGAGTTTCGTCCAGTGTGCGTCAAACCGAACCTCGAGGAACTCGCGCAGACTTTCGGCATCCCCTACGCTTCCGTCCGCGATGAACGCGTCGCGCGCGATTTTGCCGAAGAAAAAGGTGAACATATCTGGCGTACCTACAGCGCGTATCTTGTCGTCACCCGTGGCTCCAAATCGACACTCTACTGGGACGGAACAGCCCTCCGCGAACACCCGATTCAGCAAGTGCGCGCATTGAACCCCATCGGTTCCGGCGACGCGTTCGGCGCGGGGCTCGCGCGCGTGCTCGAGCGCGGCGGCTCGATCCACGAGGCGGTCGCCGAGGGTACTCGTCTCGGTGCGCAGAACGCTGCCCTCCTTAAGCCAGGCACCATTCTTTAGAAACGCGTGGGCCTAAAAAAGGCGCTCCCGCAAAGGAGCGCCCCAGCCGCGGGTGCGCGGTTTGATACGCGCACCCGCACTCCACACGCTCCACGCACAGGCGGAACGTGTCATTTCGGTTCATTTTTTCCACTTTGCCATATCGAGCTCTTTCTCTGTCTTCGCCACGATCGCGGAACCCGCTATGTCTCCAGTGACATTGAGGCAAGTGCGACCCATATCAAGCAGAGCGTCGATTCCGAGGATCATCGCGTATGCCGCGGCAACCGCCGACCCCTCAGTCACCTTGAGGCCCACCGATTCGAGCACCATGATCAGCATAATCGCGCCGGCGCCAGGCACGCCCGCGGTGCCGATGCTCGCCAGTGTCGCGGTGATGATCACCGTGAGCTGCTGATTGAAGGTGAGTGGCTGGTTCGTCGCGAAACCGATGAACATAGCGCACACCCCAAGGTAAATCGCGGTGCCATCCATATTGATGGTCGCGCCTAACGGCAATGTGAAGGAAGTGATCGAGCGGGGCATGCCGAGGTTCTCTTCGGAAACGCGCATGGTGACTGGCAGCGTGGCATTCGACGAACGGGTCACAAAGGCTGTGATCATGGCTTCATTCGCGCCTTTCAAGAATTTCCAGAATGAGAGTTTCCAGAGCGAGAGAAGTCCGCCATACGTGAGCACCAAGTGCACGAGAAGACCGATGTATACGGTAAGTGTGACGAGCAGGAGCGTGCCGATAGCCTTTGGTCCCTGCTGCGCAAAGACTTGCGCGATCAGGACGAATACGCCGATGGGCGCGTACTGCATGATGCCGCCGACCACTTTGTACATTGTCTCGGCAGCGCCGTTCACAATGTCAATCAATATCTCGCCTGATTTCGCGAGCGCCGCTTGCTTTGAATCTTTAATGTAGGACAGTGCGATGCCGAACACTACGGCGAAGAAGATTATCGGCAGCACATCGCCCTTCATCAGGGACTCAAAAGGATTAGTCGGCACGATATTGAGGAGAATCTGCGCGATTGTCGGGGGAGCGGCTTGCGATCCTTTTACCGCCGCGTCGCCAACAACATTGAATCCAGCGCCTGGCTGGAAAATGTTGGCGAAGAGCAGTCCGATAAAGACCGCAAAGGCACTCGTCAGCAGATAGTACACCATGATCTTGATGCCGACTCTCCCGAGCCGCGCGGGCGCGATGCTCGCCGATCCGGCGATGAGCGAAAAGAGAATTACAGGAACAATGATCATTTTGAGCAGTCTGATGAAGAGATCTCCAAAGAATTTCGATCCATCGACGAAGGGTTTGATGGAAGCTGGGAAAAATCCGAGGATAATGCCCAGAATCGCACCTAACACGAGGCCGATCAGAATTCGTGCCAATAGATTGGTCTTAAAGTACCAATCGAACGCACCTCGCTTCTTTTCTTCAGCCATGCAGTGCCTCCTTGCTTTACGATTGTACGCTAAGCGAATGAATTATGAATCCAATTTTTATAAACCGCAAGAGAAAAAAATACATCGGCTGACGCATGTA
>JAKALZ010000263.1 GCA_021813065.1 bacterium | reverse complement strand
GAGGTGAAGACGTGCGCGAGGGACTCGCCGCTGCCATCGCGATCCGCATCAAAAACCCCATCTTCGAGAGCCAGACGAAGAACAAGCTCGGCAACGGCGATATCCGTCCATGGATCCTCCAGGAAGTGAAGAAGGGCGTCGACGAGATCCTCCGCCGCAACCCGCAGGCCGCCAAGACGCTTCAGGAAAAAATACTCACCAACGAAAAACTGCGCACTGAGCTCAACCTCGTGCGCAAGGAAGCCAAAGAGGCGGCCAAGCGCATCGAGCTCAAGATCCCCAACCTGCGCGATTGCAAGGCGCACTTAGGCGAGGGACCCTCTGGCGAACGCTCGACGATCTTCATCACCGAAGGGCTCTCGGCCGCCGGCAGTATGGTGAGTACCCGCGACGTGCACACGCAGGCCATCTTCAGCCTCCGTGGAAAGCCCGAGAACATGTACGACCGCCCGCGCTCCGCGATCTACAAGAACGAGGAGCTCTACAACCTCATGATGGCCCTCGGCATCGAGAACGCAGTCGAGAATCTGCGCTTCGCGCGCATCGTGATCGCCACCGACGCGGATTACGACGGCTTTCATATCCGCAACCTTCTCCTCACCTTCTTTCTTACTTTTTTCGAGGAGCTGGTGGTCCAAGGGCGCATTTATCTCCTCGAAACCCCGCTTTTCAGGGCAAGGACAAAGAAAGAAACGGTGTACTGCTACTCGGTTCGCGAGCGCGACGAGGCATTGAAGAAGCTCGGGCAGAGCGCGGAGGTCACGCGGTTCAAGGGGCTCGGCGAGATCAGTCCCGCCGAATTCGGACAATTTATCGGAAAAGACATGAGGCTTGTGAAGGTGGACATCCAGACACTTTCCTCGGTCCCCCAGCTCCTCAATTTCTATATGGGAAAGAATAGCCCCGACAGGAGGCAGTTCATCATGGACAATCTCATCACTGAGCTGTGAAGGGGTGCGCGGCGCATCTGAGAGACAGCGCATCTGAGAGACGGAGGGGATTTTGGCGTACATCAAGAAGCTACTGAACGATAATTTTCTCTATTATGCCTCGTATGTCATCATGGATCGGGCGATTCCGGAGATCGACGACGGTCTGAAACCAGTCCAGCGGCGAATCTTGCACACGCTCTTCGAAATGGACGACGGGAAGTTCCACAAAGTCGCGAATGTCGTCGGCCACTGCATGAAGTACCACCCTCACGGCGACGCATCCATCGCCTCCGCCCTCGTGAGCCTCGCGAACCGCGGGCTCTTTATCGACACGCAGGGGAACTTCGGCAATCCCATCACCGGCGATGAAGCCTCGGCGCCGCGCTATATCGAGTGCAAGTGCGCCCCCTTCGCAAAGGAGATATTCTACCGGCCTAAAATCACGCAGTATATCGAGAGTTACGACGGGCGCAACAAGGAACCTCTCGTCTTCCCCGCCAAGATTCCCGTGGTCCTCATCATGGGCGCGGAGGGCATCGCGGTGGGCATGAGCACGAAGATCCTGCCGCACAACCCTGTCGAGGTCATCAAGGCCGAAATCGCGTGCCTCGAGGGTAAAAGCTTCAACCTATTGCCCGATTTTTTTACAGGCGGGAGCGTCGACTGCTCCGAGTACGCTGATGGCAACGGCAAGGTGCGCGTGCGCGCGACGCTTGACACCTCCGATCCGAAGAAAATCGTCATCCGGGAAATCGCCTACGGATCGACGACGGAGAGCCTCATCAGCAGCATCGAAGACGGCGTGCGCGCGGGCCACCTCAAGATCGCGTCTATCTCGGACTTCACCACCGACAAAGTCGAAATCGAGCTCAAGCTCGCGCGCGGAGTATACGCCGAAGATGTTGTCGACGCGCTGCACGCGTTCACGGAGTGCGAGCGCTCGATTTCCTGCAATTGCCTGGTGATCAAGGATGGGAAGCCCTCAATCAGCAGCGTCGATGAAATTGTGCGGTACCACGCCGGCAAGCTCCTTGCCCTCCTTCGGCAGGAGCTTGAACTCGAGCGCGATGAGCTGCGCGCCGAGCTCTATGCCCGGACCATCGAGCGCATTTTCATCGAAGAGCGCATCTACAAGTCGATCGAGAATAAGCGAACCGCCGAAACCGTCGTCAAGGCAGTGCTCGAAGGCTTTAAACCTTTTTTGAAGGAACTCGCCCGCCCACTCACGCAGGATGATGTCGAGCAGCTCCTCAAGATTCCCATTCGCAGAATCTCGCTCTACGACATCGAGAAAGCAAAGAAGGACATGGAACGCATCGAGGGTCTCCTGGCGGAGAACGCCGAACACCTCGAGAAGCTTGTTGCCTACGCGATATCCATTCTGAAATCCTATATCACGCGGATCGAGAAAACCTCCCCGCGCAAGACACATATCCGTTCCTTCAAGAAAATCGAAGCAAAAGCGGTTGCGCGCCACGATCTCGCGCTGAAGTACGACAGCGATACGGGGTATCTCGGTACCGAAGTATATGGCGAAAAGCTCCTCGAGGCATCGCGGTACGACAAAGTGCTCGTATTGCGGAACAATGGCATCTACACGGTAATCCCGCTGCCCGACAAGTTCTTTGCCGGACAGAATATCCTCTGGGCCGCGATCGCCCAGAAGGAAACCCTCTCCGCGGCACTCCTCACCCTCATCTATACGCTGTCGAACCACAAGGGCGCGTTCATCAAGCGGACCACGATCGACAGCTGGCTCACAGGCAAAGATTACAGCCTCGTGCCCGAAAACGCGACCATCATCGGCTTTTCCACCGAGGCGCGGTTCGAGTTCACGCTCGAGTACAAGCCCAAGCCGCGCACGAAGAAGAACCTCGAACATTTCAGCGCCGCGAACTTTCCCGTGCGCGGCAGGCAGGCACAGGGCCTCCATCTGACCGACCGAGAGGTTGTCCGCTGCGAGATTCTCCACACCAAGAATGATGAGGCGGCCGTCCAGCCCGCCTCCGAAAATCAGATCCCCGAACTTTTTAGCGATGAGCCGCGCGAACTCGTGAAGAAGAAGCGAGTACCGAAGCAATCATCAGAGGCGCGGAAGGAATCCTCCTCGGCGCTCAAGAAAGCACCTAGAAAATCTTCCGCATCGGCGCGCGTATCTGACACGTCCATAGCTTCGAAGGAGCTCAAGAAGCCCTCTGTGCCTGAGTTCGCCTTGGATGAGCCGCCACGTTCTCCGGCCTCGACATCCGCGCCGTCAGCGGCGCCAGAAGCACACGCTGATCCTTCGCTGACACACACCCCGCCATCCCAACCCTCGCATGCGGGCGGGCTCCTTGAAGCGGCTCTCAAGCGGCAAAAGAAGGACGAGTGATATACATAGACAAGGGCCATTCGATTCACGGAACCGCGCGCCATTCTGCCATGAGGGCGCGCGAGGTTTAATGCTATGCGCTCACACCCGGCAGTTCATCCTCAAGCGTCTTCAGCAAGAGCTCCGAGCGAGTCCGCGCGCGCTCGACCAGGTCCTTGACATCTCCGAACACT
>JAKALZ010000262.1 GCA_021813065.1 bacterium | reverse complement strand
CACGGTGATCGGTCGGTCGTTACGCGGAAAATTCCTCGCAGAAGGCTCCATCTTGAATTCGGGGATGTAGTCGGTCACAGGTCTGTCGATGTCAATCTTCCCCTGCTCGGCGAGCCGCATCACCATGAGTCCCGTGAACGTTTTCGAAACAGAACCGATCTCGAACATGGTGTCAGCGTCCACCGCTCTCTTGGCGGCCGCATCGGAGTAACCAAAACCCTCCGACCACACCACCGCGTCGCCATCGACGAGCACGATGGACATGCCGGTGACATTCGCGTCGTTCATCGACGCGTCGATCACAGGCCGAACCTCGGTCACGACATCGCTCCAGGATGGATCGAGCACATTCTGGGCGTATGGCGCCGCGAGCGCGACAAAAAGCGCCATGCATACCGCAAGCGCGGTGAATACCCGTCGCCCTGAGCCAATACGCGACGAGCCACGCTGAGCCTTGCACAGATTTTTCAAATTACCCATGATCCACTCCTTTTTGCGGTATGCACCAAAAGATATTATCGTGCCAGCCTGGGGAGCGGGATTCATCACGAGCCACACGCTCGGTAAAGCTCGCCACCTCGAGGCCTGGTGCGCGCTTATTGGTTGTCTTTTCGAGCGCCGCGATCTGCGCGTCCACTGGAATATTCGGTCGCGCTCCACTTGCTGGTCTATGGAATTAGACGGACTTTATTATGCAGATAGATCTCTTATATTATTTTCGTATAACTTTATAATAAGGTTGAGCGATAATCAACGATTGAGTCTTAAAACCCATTTCAGCGCGGTCAGGAGTCGATTCTGCGCGCGACGAGCGTACGGCGGATAGAACCATTCGGCGGCGCTCACCGGCCCTTGCCGCAGCACTGTGCGCTCGTGCGAAAAGGTCTTGAAACCGTAGAATCCGTGGTAGCTTCCGGTGCCGCTCATCCCGACGCCGCCGAAAGGCGCATTGAGGTTTTCGATCTGCACCACGAGATCGTTAATCGCCGCGCTTCCGGAGGTGGTGGACGCCAGAATTCGTTCCGCGCTTTGCGTATCGCTTCCGAACACATAGAGCGCAAGCGGCTTGGGGCGCGCGCGGATGAACTCGATCGCTTCGTCGAGCGTATCGTACGCGAGCACGGGGAGAATCGGTCCAAAAATCTCATCGCGCATAATGGCCATATCGGGTTTCACTCCCGTGAGCAAGGTCGGCGCGGCGTAACGATGCTGGACATCGAAGCGTCCGCCGAACTCAAGCGTGGCGCCCTTCTCCATCGCATCCGAGACGAGGAGTCGCAAACGCACGCACGCGATTGAATCCACAATGCGTGGAAAATCTGGCGACGCTTCGCGCGTCTCTTCGGTATGCCCGTAGAGCTCTTCGACGGCGGCGCGCATCGCGATGGCGAAATCTCCCACTATTTCGCGCGGACAAAAAAGATAATCTGGCGCGACGCAAGTTTGCCCCGCGTTGAGACACTTGCCCCACGCGATCCGGCGAGCAGCCTGATTCAGGTTCGCCCCTTGGAGGAGGATCGTCGGCGATTTTCCTCCGAGTTCGAGCGTGAGCCCCGAATGCGCGCGGGCCGCCGCCTCGCCCACCTTCGCGCCGACATTCGGGCTCCCCGTAAAGAATAGGTGATCGAAGGGCAGCTCGAGGAGAAGGTCGCCGACCACGCTCCCCTTCCCTTCGACCACCGCGACTTCCTCAAACGGAAATACCTCCGCGATGAGCTCGGCCAGAAAAGCCGCCGTCTTCGGCGTCTTGCTCGAAGGCTTCGCGATGACACAGTTTCCCGCCGCCACCGCGGAAACGAGCGGCGCGATCAGCAATTGAAACGGATAGTTCCATGGCGACATGATGAGCACGCGCCCCTTGGGCTCATACCGAACCTTCGTCGACGCGAAGGGCAAAATCAACGCTCCCCCCGCGCGCGCTCCGCGCATCCAACGCCGCAGGCGGCGCAGCGTAACATCAATCTCTTCAATGGAAGGAAAAATTTCAGTGAGCCACGTTTCGGTTCGCGGCTTCCTGAAATCCCCCGCCACCGCCGCGTAGAGCTCTTCTTGCCGTGAAAGGATCGCCGCCCTGAGCCGTTTCAGCTTCGCGACGCGCTCGTCGGGAGTGGTAGCGGCCACGCGCCACCGCGCTTCACCCTGGCGTTCGAAAAGCTCTATAAGTTGCTGTTTTTCAGAAATAATCATCTTTTTTCCTATCCAAGATGATGCATGCGAATTGAGGAAGAATCAAGGCAACAAAAAGGCCGCGGAAAATCCGCGGCCTGATCTTTCGTCGGGCAAGCCAGACTCGAACTGGCGACCCCAAGTCCCCCAGACTTGTACGCTAACCACCTGCGCTATTGCCCGAAATGTCATGACAGAAAGCCCAAATAAAGTAGCACAGTCAGAACGCGGTTGTCAATGCGAAGGAGTATGCGACAACGGCAGGTGACCACCACAGCAGTCTGCGGCGGAACCTGGCTGTGGAAAAATTAGGCAGAGGCAGGACCTGGCTATGGTGGCGCGCATCATGCGGCGCCACGTCGATACCGCAAGCTGAAGAAGCCAGCTTCTCAGCCACAGCCGAATCGCTCATCGCCGGGGCGAGGGTCTATGCCGGGCCGCGTAAGCGCAAAGTCATACTTCACGGGGTCGTCCGGGGCGTAGAGGCGAAACGCCTCGGTAACGCGGAGAGCGTCGCGCAACGTGGCAGCGGGTGGCGCCAGGGATTTGGGCGGCCTCGGGCCGCGTTCGCGCGGCGCGCTATTGGGATATGGCGACTCAGCTTTGCTTTTGCGCGGCAGGAGTTCGGATGGGTTCGCGCTTCTTGCGCGCGTGGCGAGGAACCCGAGCCGGTCGGTGCAGGTGCGGATCATGTGGGTGTCCATAGGCACGATGAGGCGCGCGGGACTCAGCCCGCGCCAGCAGCCCGGGTCGATGGCATCGCGGCGCGCCATCCAGCGCAGGTAGAGAAAGAGGCGCTTCGAGGCTGAGCCGTCGGCGGGGTCGGGCACGAGGTTCTTGCGGATTCCATTGGGGATGACTTCTGCCGACCATCCGCGAAGGCGGCGCACAAAATGCGAGATGGTGGGTATAATCGAGTTGGCGGATGGCATGGGCGGCACTTCAGCCAATGGCTCGGAGCGCGCGCCCGCCTCAGCATCAGACTCCGCCTCAGCATCAGACTCCGCCTCAGCATCAGATCCCGCGTCACCATGCAAAAAAAGCGCTTCAAGGCTTCCGTGCGCGCGCAGCGCCGCGCGGACCGCCCACATGAGGCCGATCATGTCGCGCGGAAAGCAAAAGCGATACTGAAACTCCGCCCACGCGAGCGCGATGTCGCGGTCGCTCATAGCGGCGAGCGCCTTCGATGGGTTCGCGCCCAGAGGTTCGAGCGCCTTCTCGCACGCGCGCATTATGAGTTCTACGGAGCCGAACGCGAGCGTGGAGCAGATGAGCCCCGCCACTTCGATATCGGCGGGCTCGCGGTAGCGCTTAACCACC
>JAKALZ010000261.1 GCA_021813065.1 bacterium | reverse complement strand
GGTTCGATGGAGTACGTGGCGCCGCAGCTCGGGCAGCGGTAGAACCAGCGGGTGCTCATGTGTCGGATTCCTTATTTTTCACGCGCTTCAAGCGCGTAGGGCAGGGCGGCATAGAAGGCCGCGGCGATCTCGAGATCGTCGACGCGCGTAATTTCGTTCGGAGCATGCGCCTGCGCCTCGTCGCCAGGTCCGAATCCGATCACCGGGATCTTGTGGCGTCCACAGATCGCGACACCGTTTGTCGAGAAGGTCCACTTGTCCACGACAGGGGCCTTGCCGAAGAGCTCGGAGTACGCCTCCACGCCCGACTTCACGAGCACGTGGTCGGCGGGAATCTTCCACGTCGGGAAATAGAGCTCCTGATGATACTCCGTGCCGGTCCACGCGGGACGGCGGTACTCGGGCATGTGCACCGCGAAGTCCTTTACGCCCGCGTCCCTGAGCGCGTCTTCGACCTGTTTGATGGCGAGTTCGTCGGTTTCGCCCCAGGTGAGGCGGCGGTCGCAGTAGAGCATCGCCTGATCGGGCACGGCGCACTGACTCGGCCCGTGGACATTGATCTGGCTGACCACGATGGTGCCCTTGCCGAGGAAATGGTCGTCGTCCGGCTGGAGGCGCTCGTTGAGCTTCTCCATGGCGAGCGCCGCGCGGGCGGCCTTGTACGCGGCGCTGTCGCCGCGCTCGGGAGCGGAGCCGTGGCAGGAAATGCCCTTGATGTCGATCTGTATCTCCATACGGCCGCGGTGGCCGCGATACAGCCTGCAGGAGGTCGGTTCCGTCGAGACCGCGAAGTCCGGCACGAATTTCTCTTCTTCGATGAGGTACTTCCAGCACATGCCGTCGCAGTCTTCTTCGATAGTGGTGAAAGAGAACCACACCTCGAAGTCGCCCTTGTATGCGAAATCTTTCAGGATGCGCGCCGCGGTGATCATCGCAGCCGCTCCGCCGAGCTGATCGGAGGCGCCGCGGCCATAGACGAGGCCATCCTTGATGAGACCGGAGAAAGGAGGTGTCTTCCACTGCGACTCATCGCCGACGCCGACAGTGTCGATGTGCGCGTCGAACACAATCTTTTTCGAGCCTCTACCAACGCGGCCGAGGAGGGACCCGAGACCGTCGATCCAGAGATCTTCCATGCCCGCTTCTTCGCAGAGCTTCTTGAGGAGCATGATGCGATCTTTTTCCGTGGTGGAAAAAGCGGGAACCTGAATGATCGAACTAAGATTCTTCGCGGTGTAGTCGCGGTACTCGCGCGCCTTTTCAAGGATCTGCTTGCTGTCCATGTCTTACCTCTCTTCCATGCGTTTCCATAATCTCGAAGCCTGTTCTCGGGCTTCGGCCTCAATCGAAGCATCGTCGTAGAGCGGACGATGATCAAGTATTCTGAGCGAGCCAGCAACTATCACCGTGCGCGCCGCGCGGCTCGACATGCCGAACGCGAAATGCTCCGCGATATTCTCGCCGACGAGGGGTGTCGGCGGATCGTAGTCCCAGAGCACGAGGTCCGCGGGCGCGCCCACCTTCACTGTACCGAAACCCGGATATCCTGGCGCGAAATCTTGATCGAAGTAGCGACCGAGAATCGCGTTGCCCCGGTGCAGTACCTTGAGAAAATCGCCTGGCCACCAGGGCCCCTGGCTCTCTCGGTGCCGGAACACCGCGAATTTGAACTCTTCGAGCATATCAGCGCCCATGCCATCCGTACCGAGCACGACATTGCGGAAGGCCGGCAGCAGCGCGTTGTAGCCAACAGCGTTGTTCATGTTGGAGCGCGCGTTGTGGGCGAGGAAAACACCGCGCGCGTTCATGATCTCGACTTCCGAGGGCGTGAGCCACACGCCGTGCCCGATGATTCCCTTATCGGTGAGCGCGCCAACAGCCTCAAGCCGCTCGATGGGATCCGCGCCGAAGCGATAGCGCGCGTCGACCGCGTCGAACTTGTCTTCGGCGAGGTGAATGTGGATGCCGCGGCCTGTCGACCGCACCGCGTCCGCGAGCGCGCTCAAGGTATCGTCGCCCACGGTGAAGCTCGCGTGCGCGCCTATTGCCGCCTCGACGAGCGGCTTCCGCGCGCTCGCCCGCACTTCGTCGACTTCTCGCGCAAACCGAACATTTTCCGCGACGCCCGCCCGTGCGCCGTCTATGCCGTTGCGGTCGGTCGCTTCGTAGCAGAGGATGCCGCGCGTCCCCACAATTTCGAAGCCTTCGCGCAGCGTGGTGAGGCTGCCGTCGATGCACTCCGGGCCCGCGTGGTGGTCGATTACGCCCGTCACGCCCGCCTTGAGCGCGTCGGAGCAGCCGGCGAGGGCGCTCGCGCGCAGGATCGCGGGATCGATCGCCCGATCGAGCCGCCACCAGAGGTGGTCCAAGAGTTGGGCGAAGTCCTTCGACGGCGCGATGTCGACGAGCATGCCGCGCGCGAGCGCCGAGTAGAGGTGCGTGTGGCCGCAAACGAGGCCCGCGGAGAGGTAGCCGCCCTCGCCGGCGACTTTTGCCGTTGGATAGCGGGCAGTGAGGCTAGGGCCGATGGCAGCGATGGTGCCGCCGACGGCCGCCCCGATCGCGGCGGTTTTCACCGCCTCACCGATGAACATGCCCGCGCCTGCCACGTCACCTTCTCCTGGCTCGTACACCGCCACGTCGGTCGGTTCCGACACCGAAGGTGGCTCGAGCTCCAGAATGCGCATATTCCTAAAGATGATCATCTCCGCGCCTCCACAAGGTACCGGTGCTGAGCCCACACAATGCGGGCAAGGGCGACCATGTCGCGGTGCGTGGACAGCGACACCGCGCCGTTCCACGCAAAGTACGGCAATTCAATCACGTCGCCCGAAATCGATGGGCGAAGCGCGAGTGATGGTCGCTCCGCGCTGCCCACAAAGGTGAACCCCGCGTTTTTCGAAGCCGCGAGATCCTGTCGGGAGTCGAAGAGGGTAGGTTTGCCGGAGAAGGGTTCCCCTTCCCAGGGGCAGAAGCGCGCGCAGTTGCCGCACTCGTTGCAGAGCCTGTCGATGTGGAGGATCTGCGCGGGTTGATCGAAGGATCGTTCGGTATCGATGACCATATTGGCGCGGTTTGGACACACTTCGACGCAGCGAAGGCAGGCGGTATCGCAGGAGAGACAGCGTTCGGCCTCGCGCGCGGCAAAATCCGGTTCGCCAAACGTGAGCGAGGGCAGAAGTTTCCCTCTCGTCACACGCTCCCTTGAATTGCGCGCGGAAGCGCGATAGTCGTCGCGCGTGGGCTCGATTCCACGCTTCTCAAAGATGGCATACGCCGCGGCGCGCCCATCAGCCTCGGCCGCGATAATGGACGCGGGCCCTCTGCGGGCATCGCCGCAGACATAGATATTCGGGACAGAGCTCTCCATCGTTGTTGCGTCGATCGTCGGTAACCCACCGCGCCCGGCGGCGATGCCGAAGCGCGCGAAAAGTTCGGCGTCCGGCTGCTCTCCAACCGCGGCGACAAGGAGGTCGCAAGGAAGCTTGA
>JAKALZ010000008.1 GCA_021813065.1 bacterium | reverse complement strand
CAGCGATGTGAATGCTCATCGTCACTTTCCTTTATGCTCTGAGATATCGTAATTCAATCATGAAAGCCCGATCGAATACAATATCATCGCGGCGCGCGCACCGCGCACCGCGCACGCAACGTGAAAAAACGAGGTGGCGGTCCTCTTCTCCCTGCCCGCGCTCACTTGCCCTGCCCGCGCCGCGAAATCGCGAAGGCGTACAGCGGGCGCAGATAGCGCGATTCTCCGAGCATGAGGTCGAGGATCGTCGCGTTCACGAGTGCGTGATCGCCCGCGAGCACGCGAGCCAAACCCGCCGCGTACACTTCGTTGATCGGTTCAGGACCCTCGGTGGTGAAGCGCATGTCGCCTTTATCGGCATACCACAGCGAAATTTTAAAACCTTCGGCGTTCTGCGCATCGTTCGGCTTTGCCTGCGAGTACGTGGCTTTTCCAGTCTCTGGATATGTCCATAGTCCCTTTTCGACAACCGCGCCCGATTGGACGATCTCCGAAGGGAGGTCTTTGCGCGCCTGATCCACGGAATATGTCTCCTTGTATTTCTTGTCGATCGAAGAGAACGAGAGCGATGTGTCAAGATTGACGATCATCTTGTGCGCGCCAGAAACCTCGATTTGGCTACCCTTCAGCGCGAGTTTGTCCGACCATGGCGTACCGTTCGCTGAAGAGGCGGTGAGCGAAATCAGATCTTGCGTCGCTGTCGAATTGAAGGTCACAGCCTCGATTTCGCCGCCAAGCGTGCGCTGGTACGACATTCCACCCGTGATCTGACCTGAACCGTCGGTGAGAATACGAAAAATATACGTATCGAAGCCATAAGATTCGGCGTAACCTGGGCCGGTATGGCGGTACACGAGCAAAATGCTTTCCGATTTGCGCGAAACTTCAGGAACACCAATCGCCGCCTCAGGGTGAGGGCCCGGAGCGGGCGTTGTTGGCACTGGTGCCGGGGCTTGTTCAGATGAGGGCTGCGTCGTTGTGGATATCGGTTTTTCAATAACCTTGGGCCGATTACAAGATGCGAGCCCACCCAGAGCCGCGGCGAGCGCGAGGATAAAAACACTCGCCATGATGAAAACGCTGCGTTTCATACAACACCTCCTCTTCTCTTCACTATAAGCGATATACCTTTCCCTTGAAAGAACTTTTCTTGATGTCGCGGTGTATGGGCCGGCCCATCTGAGCGGGTCGCCAGCGCGGGTCGCGTGCGCGTGCTATGGTTGCTGGCCGTCGCACCTGCGCGAACCCGGGCGCGAGGGCCACCACGCGTTCGCGCGCCCCTCGCGCGCGACTGTGATGGCCCGATGCTCTATCGAATCAATCGCGCACGCCGCGCGAGGCGGCGATGGTGCGCGGCACCGCTCTCTGGCCCGGCCAGTTGACTTCAGGCACAAGGAGTTTCTGCACCGCCAACGGATTCTCCGCCTTGTCGGCTTTTAAAATGTTCGCGAGCGCCGCGATGTCCTCTTGCTTCAAGACAAGACAACCGTACGATTTCGAAACATCGAAAGGATTCGTGTTCGCGTGGAGGGCATAGCCCAAATCGCTGAACATTCCCACCGGTGTATATCCGCCGGCGCCGTCGTTCACGAACACCTCAACGTTTCCCACCGCGTTCGTCGAGATCATGTAGGGTCCATATTTATCCTGGCGCGGCTTTATCGCCGTGATGCTCCAGTAGCCTTCAGGAAACCGCGATGGCTTGGACGTAGTTGCAGCCAAAGCCGCGAGCGCCCTACCGTCGCTCGTCGCGGGCATGAACGGAGCCTGCGTCGTATCGACGACGCGGTTGTGCACGTCAAACTCGAGAACTTCCTTGGGTGGGGTTCTCCCGAGACGCGCCTCGTACTCGTTATCGATGACATTGACCGTGAGTTTAGTCCGATTCCTATTGAGTGACATACGCACATCTCCTCCTACCACCGCGGCGCATTCGTTCTGGCTGAGGGGCACGCCTTCGACGAATGACCATAGGGCAGGGGCGCACGACGCATCTCCCTGTGCAAGGGCGAAGGGCCGCGCGACTGCTCCAAGAAGCAAGCACGCGGCGATCACTGTAGCTGTATGTGTGCGCATATTGCACCTCCTCACGTGATAGACGCAGGGAGGAGGATCGACGCTTCAAATTCGTATAGAAAGAAGGAGAGATTAAAACACTGGTTTCACACCGTCTGGGGCGGCGGGAAGATGAAAGTCGATCATCGACCAGGCGACGAAAGTGGGCGATCCCTTATTGATCAGCTCTATATCATACTGAGAAATACCGCAGTTCGACATCGGAAGGAGTGGCAGCCACGCGTGTGCGCCGAGCGTCGATTTTATTAGCCACTGCACAAGCCCGCCGTGGGTCATGCACACCACGCGCGACGCGCCCCGCATGCCGATTTCTTTTATCTGCCTCCACGCGAGAATGGCGCGCGCGTACATCTGGCGCGAAGTCTCGGCGTCGGGAATCGCGTCCCAGCTCCGCGTGTAAAAATTACTCCAGAGCTCAGGATGGCGTTGGGCCGCGGTGTCGGGATCGATACCGGAGAAGAGACCCACATCGACCTCGATGAGAATATCGTTCAATTCGACGTGCTCGATACCCGCGATCTCGGCGATGATCTCAGCCGAGCGGCGCGCGCGGAGCATGGGACTCGAGATGATGAAGTCGGGTTTAATCCGCGTAAGCCACTCGCCCGCGGCTCTCGCCTGCTCTTCGCCGCGCGCCGACAGCGGAAAATCGAGCCGCCCCTGGTACTTGTTGCTCGCGTTGCCCTCGCTCTGCCCGTGTCTGAGGATGAAAACGCTCAGATCGTGGTCGAGCGAGGAAAAGAAGGCGCCCTCAGCCTGCTCGCGCTGCAACGAGGCCACAGTCTCCGTGTCGGGTGAGTAATCTGGTTCGAATCGTGGATACATGCTGCTTTACGCTCCAACAAAAGTCTCGCTGCCGCGATTGAAGTACTTGTTCACGATGAACATGGCAATGCCCGTAACCACGAAGAGTATCGTCGACATCGCGCTCGCCGTGCCGAAATAGCCGTCCACTACCGAGAGGTAGATCTTGATGGGAAGCGTCATCGTGCCGCCCACGTAGAGCAGGATGGAGGCCGAAAGCTCGTTCATCGAGGTAACCCAGCTCATTATCGCGCCGGAGATGATGCCGCCCTGCATGAGAGGAAGTGTCACAGTGCGGAAGGTGCGGCCCGGAGGCGATCCCAGGTTGATGCCTGCCTCTTCGAGGGCGGGATCGATCTGCTTGAGGATCGAGGCCGCCGACCGTACAGAGTATGGCAGACGACGTATGAAGTAGGTCAGGATGATGATCCAAGCGGTACCAGCGAGAATGAGCGGCGGTCGGTTGAACGCGACAATGAAGCCGATGCCGAGCACCGTGCCAGGCACGATGTAGGGGATCATAAGGAGCGGGTCGAGCAATCTGCCCGCGGCGTTCCGTCTGCGCGCGATCACGAAGCCCAGCAAGGTGCCAATGGAAGCGATGAGGATCACCGCGACAATCGAATAGAGAAAGCTATTCGCCACGGTTTTGGGAATGTCGAAGAAAATCTGCCGATAGCTCTCGAGGCTGAACCCAGGCTTGAACACGGGTCCGGAAGTCTTGCGGAAGCTGTAGTACACGATCACGGCGAGCGGCATCGTCGAGAAGAAGACGATAAAGTAGCAGAGCGCGTGAGCCAGCACGGATTTCAACCCCTTGAGCTGTTTCACGATCGGCCTATTGACGAGCATGCTCGCGTATTTTCGCCGCGAGGATAGCCACTGCTGCAGCACGATGACCACCGACGCGCAGAGAATGAGGACGATGGAAACCGTTGAAGCCATGCCCGGCATCTCGCTGATCTCGCTCGTAAAGAGATTGTAGGCAAGGGTCGGCAGAACAAGGTAGTTTCCGCCGATGATCATCGGCGTGCCGAAGTTCGAGAGCGACATCATGAATACAATAAGGGCGCCTCCCGTTACCGATGGCAGAACCATCGGCAGTGTAACGCTGAAAAAGGTCCTGACCGACCGCGCGCCGAGGTTCTCCGACGCCTCTTCGAGCGAGCGGTCGATGGTCATGAGGGCGCCCGCCGTCATGAGCGATAT
This sequence comes from bacterium, assembly GCA_021813065.1. Taxonomy (GTDB): domain Bacteria; phylum Spirochaetota; class Spirochaetia; order Treponematales; family Rectinemataceae; genus Rectinema. Next base: position 11,689 of record JAKALZ010000008.1, on the reverse strand, counting down.
AAAAGGATAATATTGGAGCGAATCGGCCAAAATGATGCCGAGCGGGCCGTAGATTTCGGGTAGATTGATCCCAATCGCCTGGAACATGAGGCGCAGAAATCCATTCCGACCGAGCATGGTGATCCATGAATAGGCCCCGATGAACGTGGGCGACAGCAGCGCGAGAACCGCCAGCGTGTTGAGGAGATTCGTGCCCCGGATGCGGAATCGCGTCGTGAAAAACGCGAGCGGGATACCGAACACCGCGGAGAAAAGCGTTGTCATGATCGCGATGTACATTGAGTGCCAGAATGCCCTCAGGTAATAGATTTTCGAGAGAAACGCCTTCCAGTTCGAGAGCGAAAACTTCAGCGTTTCCTTGTCGAGGAAACTGTAGCGAAAAATGTCGAAGAGCGGGTAGATGAGAAATATCGCGACGATCGCGAATCCCCCGAATATGACAAGCGACCAGAAATTCAGCCCTCTGGAGCGCTTTGCCAGACTGGCGTTTTCCATGCTCATCGCTTGGCTCCTTTACCGATTCTGTGCCCCGTCTCCGGATCGAACAGGAGCGTGGAATCGGCATGCACCGCAAATGAAACCTTCGAACCTAGCGGCGGCATATCGACTTCCCGAGGGCGGTGGCGATCGATCACAATCTCCTGACCCTCATCGAGAAGCTCGAAGCGGGCGACAGAGCCCATAAAGCTGACGGTCTGCAGCGTACCCACCATAATATTGACGCCGCGATCGTTTCCTGCCTCGAGCACATCCTCAGGACGGAATGCGGCGATGATTTCGCGACGTCCCTCAGTGCCTTCAGCGGGAACACGCAGCGACATTGAGCCAAGCGTGGCGCGGCGCATGCCACCCTCAGCTCCCTCCTCGAGCTTCATCTTGAGCATATTGATCTTGCCCACAAAGTAGGCGACGAAGGTATTTTGCGGGTTCGAGTAGATCTCCCATGGGGCGCCGATTTGCTGGATCACCCCTTGATTCATGACCGCGATGCGGTCTGAGATCACGAGAGCTTCCTCCTGGTCGTGGGTGACATAGATCGAAGTGATCCCTAAGGACTTCTGCACCGCGCGGATCTCCTCGCGCATCTCGATGCGCAGCTTGGCATCGAGGTTCGAGAGGGGCTCGTCGAAGAGAAGAACGCGCGGCTGGATGGCCATGGCGCGGGCGAGACCAACGCGCTGCTGCTGGCCGCCAGAGAGCTTGTCGGGGGTGCGCTGCTCGTAGCCTTCGAGGTGGACGCTTTTGAGCGCCGCGGAAACTTTACGTAAGATTTCTTCTTTCGTAAACTTTCGCACGCGGAGGCCGTACGCCACATTGTCGTAGACACTCATGTGAGGAAACACGGCGTAGTTCTGAAAAACCATGCCGGTATTGCGCTGATAGGCGGGCACCTTGTTGATGAGTTCGCCATCAATATAAATGTCGCCCTTATCTTGGTGATAGAAACCAGCAATCGTTCTCAGCAGCGTGGTTTTGCCACAGCCGGAAGGCCCGAGCAGGGTGAAAAATTCGCCCTTCTCAATCTCGAGATTGATGTCTGAGAGCGCCTTCACATCGCCGAAATGCTTTTCCAGTCCCACTATTTGAATTGAAGCCATGTTTACCCCTCGTACTATCCAATGAAAAAATTGTACAGAATCCCCGCGCTTCCATCAATGCTTAAAATAGCCTTTCGAGCGCGATACACGTTATAAAAAAGCCGCCGGCACGCGATGCCGGCGGCGCTCTCAGTCTACAAAGACCTGATTACAGACCGAGTTCCATCGCGATGTCGACGAACTTCGCGACAAAGGCTTTGCTGTTCGACGCGGCCCACGCGAAATCATACGGCACAGTTTTAATTGAAGAGATAGGGGGAAGACCATTCGGATTTTTGCAATCCATGCGCACAGGGCGTCTGGCCATGGCGTCGACGAGATACTCCTGGACCGGCTTCGAGAGGCACCAGTCGATGAATATCTTTGCGTTTTCGAGGTCAGGGGCTCCCTTGAGCAGCGCAATGCCGTCCGGCGCCGCGACGGTGCCGTCGGTCGGGTAGACGATGGCCACGGGGCCGCCGCCAGACACATACCTGAAGGCATTGTCTTCGAGGGTGATGCCCACCGCCTGCTGGCCATCATTGACGAACTTGGGCACGGAACCCGAAGACGCCGAAATGACAGTGTTCTTCAGAATGCCAGTGTAAATGTCCCAGCCCTTGTCGCCGTAGATCGAGATGACGTTGCAGAGCTGCATGTAGGACGAGCCCGACTTATCGGCGCGCGCAGAGCTGATCAGCTTTTTGAAGCGCGCATCGGTGAGATCGGTCCATGTCTTGGGATACTTGTCCGGCGTGAGCATCTTCGTGTTGACGATGAACACGTTCATGATGCCGGTGTAGGGAAGCCAGTTCGTTCCGACTTTGTAGACCGGGTTGATCTTGTCCCAATCCTTCGGGGTATAGGGCGCGAGAATCTGGTTTTCAGCCTCGAGCTGCTCGCCGCCGATACTCCAGATGACGTCAGCCTGCGGGCGCGCCGCTTCGGCTTTCGCTCTCTTGATGACATCGCCCGAAGCGAGCTTTACATACTCAAGCTTGATGCCGGGATTGTCTTTCTCGAACATCGGGACGAGGGCGTTGATGATGGTGTCTTCATGCGCCGTGTACACGACCACTTTTCCACCCGCCGCCCACGCGGAAACCGCGAGGAGCAGACAGACAAGCACTACCGCGAATCGTTTCATACAACCTCCTGTTCCGGCAGCCGTAAAGAGGAGTCTCTATGCCGCGCCGGATCTCTCAATACTGTTATGCTTTTATTTTAGCATATTATTAAGGACTTGTGAGAGATTATGTACGCGAAAATCGTATCTAAACGCGCTCATTCCGAGGCTCCGCGCCGCCTGGCAGTACTCTTCGATATCATCGATATAGAGACAGTCCTCTGGAGCGAGTGCCGTGTACTCGAGAATCTTCTTCCACAGGCGAAGATCGGGCTTCATCGCGCCAACCTTGTAGGAGAGTACGTAGAGTTCGGGGTACGTGCCGAGAAGTTCATTGTCGAAGATCACCGAGGCGTGCAGGAATGAGGTGTTTGAGAGCACGAAGATGCGCGCGCCGCGCTGGACCGCGGCGAGAAGGCCACGCTCGCCGTCGGGGTTGGGCGTGATGATGCCCTTGTAATCCTCGACAAACTCTTCGTAGGAGTATGATGGATCGAGGTCGGCGAGGGCTTGAACCCGTTTGAAGTATTCGCGCGAATCGAATTTTCCCGTTTCGAATTCGCGCTCGATGTCGGTTCCCCAGAGTGTGCGCAGCAATCCTTCGGGATTCTCCGCCCTGGAGCGGCGGGCCGCTTTCCTTATAAAGCTCTCGCGATCGACACCGCAGAGCACGTTGCCGAAGTCGAATATTACCGCTCTGTACATGGCCATTCCTTATAGTTGTAGGTTTTCTCTTCGAAGCACTCATCAAGATACGCCAGATAGTCGGCTTTTGAAAGCGCTGGAACGAAGTCACGTCGCACCTTCGCCGCACGCGCTCCGCCGTCTTCTCCAAGCTCGATGGCGAAATCGGCGAGGATTCGCGCGGGCGTGAGGTAGGCGCGATCCGCGTCGCAAGCCAGGAAGTCGGCGCCATGGATCGTACCGGAGAAGCCGGAGAAGCCGAGCTGGCATGCTGGCACAAGGGTAGCGACATCGCCGATGTCGTCGGATGCGTAGGAGCGGTCAGCCATGTCGATGCGGTCGGCCGGGATGAAGCGCGACGCGGATCGCGCGAGGGCTTCTCCCAGCGCCGAGCATGGGCGGAAGGGCTGATAGCCCGGAGTTGTCGCGATGCGCAGCTCGGCGCCGCAGGCGAGGGCTCCGGCAGCGAGCGCCCTGTCGACTTTGAGGGCGGCGCCTCGGATGGCCGCGATACTGGCGCCGCGCACGTAGGTTTCGAGTTGCGCTCTGTCGGGGACGGTGTTCACCGTGGTGCCGCTGTCCTTCATGACAGGATGCACGCGGATGTGGTCGTCATCGCGGAAGGTCTCGCGCTGCGCGTGGATGGCGAGAAGCGCCAGCGAGGCGGCGTTGAGCGCGTTGATGCCCTGGTCGGGCGCGGCGCCGGAGTGGGCCGGCTTCCCGATAAACATGGCCTGCTTGGCGACGAAGCCGTTCAGCGTGCCGTTGACCGTGGCGAGCCGCTCGGGGCTGTCGGCCATCGAGTGATATTTGAGCACCGCGGAGGCGCCGTCGAAGACACCGAGCCTGATGAGTTCCTGCTTGCCGCTTAGATAGGTGATTTCGCCCTTTGCCCTGAGCTCCTTGCGGAAGTCGATCTGGGTGTACTCTTCGGCGGGCGCTCCCACAAAGCTGAGCCTGAACCCGAGTTTTTCGGGCGCGCGCGCGGCGCAGAGCGCCTCGAACGCGGCCATCATCGCCACCATCTGCGCGTGGTGCCCACAGGAGTGCATCACGCCACCCTCAGCGCCGCGCGTCGGCAACGCGTCCATGTCGGCGAGCAGCACGATTTCGGGGGCGCTGCCAGGCCCGGCGCTTGCTCTCAGCCCGGTGCGCGCGAGGCCGACCTCGACCTCGACACTCGAGCCAAGCGATCGGAGCCGCCCCTCGAGAAGAGCCGCGGTTTTGTATTCCTGGAATCCTGTCTCCGGCGTTCCCGCGAGCCGGGCGGCAAAGTCGAGGATGTCGTCGCGCGCACCGAGGATGGCGCCATCGACCTTTGCTCTCATTTCGTCGACTGATTTCATGGCACTCACAGTAGCGCGCGCGCTCAGACGGCGCAAGGCGGCGCAGCCCGAGCCAAGAGGACCTACTTGACCGCGAATCGATTTAGTGGTTTCCCTTAACAGCAAAGCGGCAGCATTTCTTTACTGTTTTGCTGCATTTTTCGTCGCTGCGCCCAAAATGGCGCAGGTCACAAAGGAGCGTATATGAAAATTCTCAAGGTCATGGGACTTCTCCTTCTCAGCGCGGTGCTTTTGTTCCCCGCCGTGGCGCAAACTCCGCAGAAGGCAAACGTATTTCTTCTCATCTCCGGCTCGCTCGGAGATAAGGGGTTCAACGATTCGGCGCGCGCGTCGCTGGAGCTGATCAAGCAGAAATACGGCGCGAACGTCACGGTGAAGTACACTGAACTCGGCACGGATGTCGCAAAATTCGCCCCCTCGCTCGAGGACGCGGGCGCCGAGGGCTACGATGTCGTATTCTGCTCGAACAACTTCAACTCCGCGGTTCAGGAAGTCGCCCCGCGCTATCCGAAGACCCTCTATGTCATGTACGACGGATGGATCAACGGCGACATCGGCAACGTCTACTCGATTCAGTACAAGAACTCTGAGGCCGGTTACCTGGCGGGCGCCCTCGCGGGACTCATGACCAAATACACCACCGACCCGAGAATCAACCCCAGCAATGTCATCGGGTTTGTCGGCGGACGCGACATCACCGGCATCAACGACTTCTTCGTGGGCTACATCGCGGGTGCCCAGAAGATGAATTCTTCCATTAAGATTATCTACAACTACGTCAACTCCTTTACGGACACCGCGAAGGCGAAGGACCAGGCCCTCGTGCAGTACAAGTCTTACAACGCCGACATTGTCTACCACGCCGCCGGACGCGCGGGCCTCGGTGTGTTCGACGCGGCGGTCGAGACCGGCAAGTACGCCATCGGCGTCGACACCGACCAGGCGAGCCTTTTCGGCAATGAGCCCAAGAAGGCCGATCTTATCCTCACCTCCACGATGAAGCGCGTCGACCTCACCCTCTTCCAGGCTTTCGAGAAATATATGAGCGGCCAGAAGCTGGGCGGACAGAAAGTCTATGTGGGAGCGGCGGAAGGCGTCATCGCGTACGCGCCCTTCAATAAGGCGGTTCCCGCTTCGATCAAGACCGAGCTCGAGAAACTCCAGGGCGACATCAAGGCCGGGAAGGTAACCATCCCCTCGGCTTTCACCATGACCGCTGACGAGATCAACAAGCTGAGAGATTCGGTCAACGCCGCAAAATAAACGCGGCGCCCGGTCCGGCATCGGCGCGCGGGCGACGGCACCTGTCTGCCGGCACCCGCGCCACACACGCATGTATAACGCGAAGAGGCTGTCCGATCCGGGCAGCCTCTCTTCCATCGGAGACTATCTTGCACACGCTCATTCGAACTGAAAAGCTTTCGAAAATATACCCGAACGGCACCTTCGCCAATAAATCCATAGAATTCACGGTCCTCGAGGGCGAGATCCACGGACTGGTGGGCGAAAACGGCGCCGGAAAGAGCACGCTCATGAAGATGCTCTACGGCGAGGAGCAGCCTTCGGCGGGGCAGATTCTGATCGACGAGAAGCCTGTTTCGCTCGCGTCGGAGTTCGACGCGATCAAGGCGGGCATCGGGATGGTGCACCAGCACTTCATGCTCGTGCCCTCGCTCACCGCTGCCGAGAATCTCGTCCTCGGCAAGGAGCCGAAGCACCCCAAGTCGCGCACCTTCGACTTTGAAACTGCTGCCCGCGTCACTGAAGAGCTCTCGAAGCAGTACAATCTGCCGGTCATCGCGAAGGCCCGCGTCGCCGACCTCTCGGTTTCGATGCGCCAGAAGCTCGAGATTCTGAAAGCCCTGTACCGAGGCGCGCGCATCCTCATTCTCGACGAGCCCACCGCGGTGCTCACCCCGCAGGAGACCGAAGAGCTCTTCGTCGAGCTCAAGGCCCTGAGGAATCATGGCAAAACGATCATCTTCATCAGCCATAAACTGAAGGAGATTTTCCAGCTCTGCGACCGGGTGACGGTGATGCGCGACGGCAGAATGATCGCCACGCACAAGGTTGCCGAGATCGACATCCACCAGATATCGAACGAGATGGTGGGGCGCGAAGTCCGCTTCGAGGTCGCCCATCCGCCGTTCGCGCCGGGGGCGAAGGCGCTCGAAGTGCGCGATCTCGCCTTTGTCGACGATTTCGGGATCGCAAAGCTGAAAAAGGTATCCTTCGCCCTGCGCCAGAACGAGATCCTCGGCGTCGTCGGCGTCGACGGCAACGGCCAGACCGAGCTCGTCGAGATCATCACCGGGGCGCAGCGCGCCCTGGCCGGCACGGTGCGCGCGAATGGCGCGGAGATCACCAACCGCTCGCCAGGCTACATCCGCCACCACGGCATCGCGCACATCGCGGAGGACCGCATGACGGTCGGAACCGCCCTCCCCGCTTCGATCGAGCAGAACATCCTCGCCGACCGCTATTGGGACCGCAAATTCTCTTCCGCCACGGGCTTTCTGAAGAGCCGCGAGATGAGCGCATACGCCGATACCCTCGTAAAAGAATTCGACATCCGCTGCAAGTCGGCAAAGCAACCTGTGGCGAGTCTTTCGGGCGGCAACATGCAGAAGGTCGTCGTCGCGCGCGAGTTCACCGCCAGCGCGTCGATCCTGATCATCTCCCAGCCTACTCGCGGCGTCGACATCGGCGCCATCGAGTACATTCACTCGAAGATCATGGAGATGCGCGGCGCGGCCAAGGCTATTCTTCTTGTTTCCTCGGACCTGCAGGAAGTCATGGCTCTCTCGGACTCGCTCATCGTGATGCACGAGGGCGAGATCGTGGCATATTTCCCGAGCGCGGCGTCGGTGACCGACAAGGAGCTCGGTCTCTACATGCTCGGCATCAAGCGCCAGAGCGATGACGAAATCAGGAAGGTACTCCATGAGTAACATAAAGAAATTCTTTGTCGACCGCGAATCGCTCGCGCCGGCCCTCGTGACGCTGTTCGCCGCGATTTTCTCGCTGCTGGCGGGAGTTGTCCTCATTTTCATCGTGAGCAAGGATCCGGTGCAGTCGACGAAAAACTTCCTCCTCGCGCCCTTCCTGCGCTCGTACAACCTGTATTATCTCCTGATCGTCATGGTGCCGATTACCTTTACGGGGCTGGCGCTCTGCGTCGTGTACCAGCTGCGCTACATGAGCCTCATCGTCGACGCGAGCCTCTACACGGGCGCGGTGGTCGCGACGGCCATCGGCACCCTCGTCTCGCTGCCGGCGGGCATCCACCCTGCGGTGGCGATGATCGCGTCGGGCATCGTGGGCGGGCTCATCGGCCTCTTGCCCGCGATCCTCAAGATCCGCTGGCGCGCGAACGAGCTCGTGTCGTCGCTCATGCTGAACTACGTGTTCTACTTCCTCGGCAGTTTCGTGATTCTCTATTATCTGCGTGACAGGAGCCAGACGATCCTCTCGTCGATGCCCTTCAAGCAGACCTTCCTCTTGCCGAGGCTCATACCGAACACGCAGCTGCACGCGGGCTTTCTCATCGCCGCGGGCTTTGTGGTGCTCGTCTCGATTTTCCTCTACCGGACGCGCTGGGGCTACGAGATACGGATCACGGGCGCGAATCCGCGCTTCGCGATGTACGCGGGCATTCCCGTCACGAGTGTCATCCTGTACGCGCACTTCATTTCGGGATTTCTGGGCGGCGTCGGCGGCGCGGTCGAGATGTCGGGCCTCTACCGCTCCTTCATCTGGCAGATGGACCCCTCCTACGCCTGGGACGGCGTGATCGTCGCGATGCTCGCGCGCCGCAATCCGAAGTTCGTGCCGCTCTCGGCCGCGTTCTTCGCCTACCTGCGCGTAGGTGCCGACTTCATGTCGCGGCGCGGCGATGTCGCGTTTGAGTTCATCACGCTGCTGCAGGGAATGATCATCCTCATCCTCGCTTCGGACAAGATCGTCAATTACTTCAAGGAGCGCCAGTTGCGCAAACAGATTCTCAAGAATCAGGGAGGAGTGCGATGATCCACTTCATTGCGGGCGTTGTCTCTTCCTCGAACTACTGGTTCATCGTGCTCCGCTCGACCGCGCCGATTCTCCTCGTCACGCTCGGCGCGGTGATCACGGCGCAGGCGGGCATCATGAACATGGCGCTCGAGGGCTCGATGCTCTGGGCCGCCCTCGTAGGCGTCATTGTGAGCGCCGCGACAGGGAGCGTGTGGCTCGGCCTCCTGGCGGGCATCGCGGCGTCGGTGATGGTCGCCCTCGTGCTCGGGTTTTTCGCGCTCAAGCTCGACGCGAACGCGGTGCTGTCGGGCGTGGCGCTGAACCTGGTCGCGACGGGAGGCACGGTCTTCGTGCTCTTCGCCCTCACAGGCGACAAGGGCATTTCCTCATCTTTGCCCAGCAAGGTGCTGCCGACGCTCACGATCCCCCTCATCAAGGACATTCCCTGGATCGGGAAGGTAGTGTCAGGACAGAACATTATCGTCTATATCGCGGCAATCTCAGTCGTGGCGATCGATTTCATTCTGAGGCGTTTTACGGTGGGCCGAAGGATCAAGGCAACGGGCGAGAACCTCGATGCCGCGAAGGCGGCGGGCATCGATCCCATCAAGATCAAGTTCTTCACCCTGGTCATTTCGGGAATTCTCGCGGGGTTTGCCGGTTGCTTCCTCTCGATGGGCTACACCTCGAACTTCACCTCCGGCATCGCGGCGGGCCGAGGGTATGTGGCGAACGCGGCGCAGGTGGTGGCGGGGGGCACGGCGGTAGGTTCGATCTTCGCGGCGCTGCTCTTCGGTCTCACCGACGCGATGGCGACCTACCTCCAGAACATCGGCATGATGCCGGAGCTCATCCAGGCGCTGCCCTACGCCGTGACGATCCTTGGATTCGTGGTCGTCACCTGGGTACGCGACAGGCGCGAGAACGAGCGCAAGCGAAAGCTCTTCGCGAGCGCCGCGACAAAGAGCGCCACAAAGAAGGAGAAGCTCCATGGAGTGTGACGTGTGCGTGTGGGGCGGCACCGTACTCACGATGGATGGCCAGTTTTCGCTCCACGATCCGGGATATGTCGCGGTGCGCGACGGAGTGATAGTGGGCGTGGGAGCGATAGGTGGCGCGGGCATGGGCGCGGACGGGCGTTTGGGCGCGCCTGCGCGTTCGAGAGCTGACGCAACCCATGGCGCGGCTCGCGGCGCGCCCGGTAACGCATCTAGCAGCGCTTCTGGCAGCGCGCCCGATTGCGGCGGCTGGCGCGCCCGAGAGACTGTCGACGCGCGCGGCACCATCGTGATGCCCGGTTACGTCAACACACACACGCATATTTCGATGAGCCCATTCCGGGGCGCGAAGGAAGATTCCAAGGATAGGCTGACGCGTTTCATTTTCCCCCTCGAAAAGCGGATGGTACGGCCCGAGCTCGTCTACGACGGGGCGCTTTTCACGATCGCGGAGATGGTGAGGTCGGGAACGACCTGCTTTGCCGACATGTACTACTTTGAAGAAGAGGTTGGGCGGGCGGCGGCGCGCGCGGGGGTCAGGGCGCTGGTGGGAGAGACGATCGTCGACTTCGCCGCGCCGGACGCGACGGCGCCCTACGAGGGTATCGCGCGGGCGGAGCGGCTCGTGGAAGAATGGCGCGGCCACCCCCTCGTGCGCGGCATCATCGCGCCCCACGCGCCCTACACAGTCGATGCGGAGCACCTGCGCGCCATCGCCGATCTCGCCGAAAAACTCGACGCGGCGGTGATGATGCACATCGCCGAGATGGATTTCGAGCATGCCCGCTTCTCGGCTGAGCACGGTTCGGTGCTCCGCTACCTCGACACGACGGGCATCCTGTCGCCGCGCCTCATCGCGGCGCACATGCTCTATCTCGACGATGCGGACATCGAGCTCGCCGCCACGCGCGGCATCGCCATCGCCCACTGCCCCGGTTCCAATGCCAAATCGGGCCGCCCCATCTCCCCCGCGTGGCGGCTCGGCGAAGCGGGTGCCCCCGTGGGACTCGGCACCGACGGCCCGCTCTCCGGCAACACCATGGACATGCAGACCGTCGTTTCGCTCTACCCCAAGCTGCAAAAAGTGCGCGAAGGGCGCCGCGATCTCGTCTCCGCGCGCGATGCGCTCATTGCGGCAACCAAGGGCGGCGCGCGCGTGCTAGGCCTCGACGGCCAAATCGGTTCGATTGAGCCAGGCAAGGCTGCCGACCTTCAAATTATCGACCTTGACGACTTCAACACGCTGCCGGCGCACGACTGGTACTCGGCCGCGGTCTACTCGCTCCAGGCGCACAATGTGCGCGACACCATGGTGGCCGGCTCCTTCGTGATGCGGAACAGGAAATTGCGCTTCGCGGACGAGGCTGAGCTCAAGAAGCGGCTTCTCTTCCATGCCCATCAGAGCTCAGGTCTGATCGAGTCGCTGCTCGCGGAAGGTCGCTGAGGAAGTCAGGGCGCGGGAATCGGCGGCGCACAGTGAAAGTTAGCGCACGGCGAAGGACGGCGTACGCCGCAAGACAGCGCACGCCTCACTCACGCCATTTACGCGCATATACGAAGAGGGGGCGCCCGCCAGGGCGCCCCCCTCTTTTTGCATCACAACCTACCGCTCGTTTCGCATAGCCCGCAGCTCATTTCGCGCGCCGTTCACACATCCATCGTCGACCGGTAGCGTGGCACCTTCTTGTGCTCTTTAGCTGCCGCGGCGAGGCGCGCCGGCTCCTGCGCCAGGAGCGCGCCCGCGAGCGCGAGGCTCTGCCCGGCGTAGCGGGCGGCCTTCATTGCCCATGTCCCTCCCGAAGCGGCGCAGGATTGCCAGGTGTGCGCGCCGACGCCGAGCGGCCAGGTCGCCGCATTCAATTGGCCGGTCGGTACAATGTAGGACACATCGCCCGTGTCGAGCGAGCCGCCGATGCGCTTGCCCGCGCCGAAGTCGCCGACATCCCG
>JAKALZ010000260.1 GCA_021813065.1 bacterium | reverse complement strand
TTCTCTTGCCTTGAATATCATCCTTGATTATTTTTATGAACAACGTTCATAAAGTGAGAGGACCATGGAAAACAAAGACCGTTCAAACACGTATGTGCTGATTCTCTATCTTCTAGGAATATTCATGGGAGCGATCGACACCGGCATTGTCACGCCGGCGAGAACGCTCATTCAATCTACCCTCGGCGTGGACGAGCGCACCGGCATCTGGATGATCACGATCTACACGCTTGCGTACGCGGCGATCATTCCGATATCGGGAAAGCTCGCGGACCGATTGGGCAGAAAGATTGTGTACCTCATCAGCATCGCCCTTTTCGGCGCAGGCTCGCTGATCGCGTCGCTCTCGATGAACGCGGGCAGCTTCGCGCTTCTCCTCTTTGGCCGCGTCGTTCAGGCTCTTGGAGGCGGAGGCATAATCCCCATCGCGACCGCGGAGTTCGGCACGACCTTCCCCGAGAATAAACGAGGGATGGCCTTGGGCCTTGTCGGCGGAGTGTACGGTATCGCCAATATTCTCGGTTCGAGTCTCGGCAGCGCGATTCTGGACATCTTCGGGAAGTCGCGCTGGGATCTTCTGTTCCTCATCAATGTGCCGATCGCGATCGCCATTATCGCCATAGGCGCATTCGCGCTGCCCAACAACCGTGGCAGCCGCTTAAAACGCATAGATTGGGCTGGGATTCCAGTGCTGGCGGCCATGGTCCTGGCGTTGCTCTACGGGCTCAGGAACATCGACTTCTTCAACTTTGGCGCATCGCTGGCGACTCCGCGGGTCTATCCGTATCTCATCGCGTTCGCGGTGCTCCTTCCCCTATTCATCGCGATCGAAAAACGCGCGGAAGACCCGGTGCTCTCGCTCGAATACTTTACGCAGCCCGCCACGCTCATTCCTCTCGTGCTTTCATTCATCGTGGGCGTGATGATGATGGGCATGGTCTTCGTGCCACAGTTCGCTGAAAACGCCCTCAAGATCGCGTCGGGATCAGGTGGCTATTTTGTCGCGATTCTCGGCATTTTCGCGGGGATCTCCTCACCGCTAAGCGGGACGCTTATCGACAGATTCGGGCCGAAGAAAATACTCTACGCGGGTTTTGCGATCACCATTCTCGGAACAGCCTTCCTTATCTGGTATGCGATCCCGAATCCCGGTTTCGCCGCGGTGCTGGTGAGTCTCGGCGTGATGGGGCTGGGGCTCGGGTTCACGATGGGAACCCCGCTCAATTACATGATGCTTCAGAACACGAAGAAAGAAAACTCTAACTCGGCGCTCGCGAGTCTGTCGCTCGTTCGATCGATAGGAACGGCCATCGCCCCGGCGGTAATGGTAGGTTTCCTCGCCCACGCGGGAATGGCGGCCCAAACAAATCTTCTCCAGATTCTTCCTGCCCCGCCGGCTCCGGTTCTCAAGAGCCAGAGCCTTCTCGACGCGCAGATTTCCGCGCTGAAGGCCGTTCCTAGCATGGCGCCCATGCTCGCGAGGCTCCAGCTGCCGTCGCTGTCAGCCCAACCGCCAGCCACGATGGCTTCCTCCGGCGCACCTCCTACCGCCGCGGGCACGAGCCTGGCGCTTCCGCCCGACCTTGTCGCAAAACTTCAGGGCGCCGATGTCACCACCATCACCGATGTGATGAAAGAGCTGGCAGGCGCGATGTACGCGGACAATACCATAGGCCCCAAGCAGAGCATCCACGCGGGTCTGGCCAAGGGAATCGCGGGAATCGACGGAGCCACCGCGTCGATGGGCGGCGCGCCGGGCCCGCTCGCGAGTCTCAAGACGACGATGGTTCAATTGAATTCTGAGGTCGATCCCGCCTTCGCCGCGGCTCAGCAAACCTACCAGAGCGATATAGAAACGCTCCGGCCTCGGATCGAATCGATATTCCAATCGGCGCTCAACACCGGTTTCGCGCAGATGTACTTGACCGTGATGATAGCCGCCGCGATAGGCGCCATTGTACTGGCCTTCTATGCGGGTCGAAAGAAGGAGGCTCTTGTTGCCTAAACTCATCGAAAAGGCGCGCGAACATATCCTCCAGTGCGCCGATCGTGAGCTTGCGGAGAAAGGCTACGAGAGCCTCACCATGCGAGGTATCGCCTCAGAGTGCGGCCTCGCGGTCGGCACGGTGTACAACTATTTTCACGCGAAGGACGAGATCGTCTTTTTCGTGATGCGCCGCGATTGGGATGAGGCGATGTCGAGGATCGGGTCGATCGCCGATGAGGCCGAGAGATCGGACACGGGCGCCAGCAAAGATGGAGCAGTCGATGCTTTGCTCCAGATTCTGAAAAACCTCCATGGGTTTGTTTCGAAATACAAAGGGACATGGAGGCTCATCGCGTCCTCTCCCCGCGAGTCCGCGTCGGAGACGATCAGGTCATACGACAGAACCGGGTTCATCTCGGCGCTCGAAGAGAAAATCGCGCGCGTGCTTGCCGCACGTGCCGAATCAGTGTCGCATAACGCGGTATCATTCGCGGCAGAGCCAGCGGGTATGGCCTACGCGGGCAACGCGGCGAGCCCTGGCGCCGCGCACGAGCGCTTCGACTTTCTTGCGCGCTTTGTCACCGCCGCATTCACCCGCTTTGCGATGGATGACGACCTTGACGAAGCGAGCATGCGGCACACTCTGAAAAAACTTATATAGAAACACCGTCACGCGCGCGGATAAAGTATTTCGCCCGAATTCACCGTCGCAATCGCAATAGCCCACCTCACCATCTTCCGCCGCGCGCGGCGATCGATGGTTTATTCGATCGAAGGAACAGCGCGAACAAGCCCGCCACAAAGGGGAGCGACACGAGCAGCATCACCGCGGATTGGAGTCCCCATGCGTCCGCGAGGCGCCCGATAAAGATCACCGCGATCGCGCCGAGGCCGCTCGAGAACCCAAAGGTCAGGCCAGCAGCCATGGCCTTGTGCTCGGGGATCGCTTCCTGGGCGGCAACGGTGGTCACCGAGAAGCTCGACATCAGCGCGGCGCCGGCAAGCGCGAGAAACACGAGGCTGAGCGTGCCCTGCGCGAAAAGGAATCCGAAAAAGAGCGGCGTCGCGAGCATGAGCGAGGTAGCGATAAGCAGCCTTCGGCCCCAGCGATCCGAGATGAAGCCTCCCGCGATCCCGCCGAAGGCCCCGGTGAAGAGCATGAGGGTCATCATTCGGCTGCTGACGATCGTGGAGACATCGCGTGAGTGAAAATAGAGGGGAAGAAGGGCCAGAAGGCCAGTGTATCCCGCCTGCCGCACGCAGATCACGCCCAAGATGACGCCCATCTCCCGGCCAGCCTTCCGGATGGAAGCCCAGACTTGGGAGAAGGTTGCGGCATCTTCAACCATGCGGCGTTGCCGCGGAAGCGCAAGGAAGAGGACTGTCGCGGCGAGGACCCCGGGGGCGTGAGCGGCCAGCCAGTCGACCTCGGGGGCCGTGACGGGGGAGGGCTGCCACGCCAGCGCGCTGGCGGCTCCGGAGTTGGAGTCGTAGAGGACGGGGTGGGCC
>JAKALZ010000259.1 GCA_021813065.1 bacterium | reverse complement strand
CGTGCTGAACACCCTCGGGAATTCCTCGTTCGTGATGCGGATCGAGGGGTAGGTCTTCCCGTCCTTGAGGTTGATGTTGTACTTCGGATTGTGTTCCTTGATGAAATTGTTCTCGAGGAGGAGGGCCTCGTACTCGTGCGCGGCGATCACCCACTCGATGCGGTGGATACGCGACACGAGGTGCCGCGTCTTTATGTCCTTCTTGCCCGTAAAATAGGAATTGAGCCTGTTGCGGAGAACCTTCGCCTTGCCGACATAGATGATCTCGCCGGTTTCATCGCGCATGAGGTAGACGCCGGGGCACTGGGGCGCCTCTTTGACGAGCGCCTTAAGGCGGGCGCGCCGCTCGGCATCGCTTTCGATCTGGTTACCCTCGCGCTGCATGGTTGGCATAGTATATAATAAAGATACGGTACTTCTATGGGGAAAACAAAGCGCGACGCGCCTGAAAGTGAGCCTAACGCGGCGGTGGACGGTTCTGGCGGGCTCGATCCAGCATTCATCGAAGAAGAGTCCCGTTCCGACGACTACCTTCGCTCACTCGGCGAGAAGACCGCGCATGCCCTCGAGCGGCTCGGCGGAATCGGCGCGGCGGCGTCGGCATTCCACTTCTGCCCCTCCTGCGGAAGCCCCAAGCTGTATTCAGTCCGCAGCCGCATGTGGAAGTGTCCGACCTGCGGATTCGAGTACTTCCACAACGTCGCGACGGCGGCGGGCATTATCATCGAGGCGAAAAATACGATTTTGATGCTGAAGCGCCACAAGGAACCGATGAAGGGAACCTTCGCCCTCCCCGGCGGTTTCGTGGAGCCGGGCGAGCGCGCCGAGGACGCAGCCCTCCGCGAGTGCTACGAGGAGATCGGCTGGTCGCCCGCGCACATCAACTTCCTCGCGAGCTTTCCCAATGTCTACCAGTACCAGGGCATCCCCTACGCGACCTGCGACATCTATTTCTTTTCTCGCGGCAACATCGTCGATCTGGAGGATTTCACCCTCGATTCCGAGGAGAGCGATAGCCTCCAGTTCGTGCACGCAGAATCGATTCCCTGGGCTGAAATCGCCTTCGAATCGACTGTGCGCGCGCTGCGCTATTTCTTGCTGAACCAAAGCATCGGCGTGCCTCCGCGCATGCCGGAGTACGACGCCATAGAGTGACGCGCGCCTGGTGTGCGGGCGCCCCGTTCGCGCGGCTCACCGCGCGCGAACGGGAAAATCTATTCCAGAAAGGAGTTGCCGTGAACATCCCGAGCATCGAACAAGTAATAAAAGAAGATATCGAATTCCTGCGCCACTGCCCCAACAAGGATCACTGCGAGGCATGCGAAGAGTCCTTCTGCGTCATGGTCGCCTCGGTCGCCGACTTCCCGACCGCCTACGGCCACTTCACCATCGTCGGCTTCGTCAACAACAAAGACTCAAAGGACCACATCATGATCATCAAAGGCGACCTCGGCGACGGCGAAAACGTGCTCCTGCGCGTCCACTCCGCCTGCCTCACGGGCGATGCCCTCGGCAGCCTCCGTTGCGACTGCGGACCCCAGCTCCATCACGCCCTCGAACTGATCGAAAAAGAGGGGCGCGGTATCGTCCTCTACCACCAGGCCGAGGGGCGCGGCATAGGCCTCGTCAACAAACTGCGCGCCTACGCCCTCCAGGACGCCGGCTATGACACCTACGACGCCAACGTGATGCTCGGCTTCCCGCCCGACGCCCGCGACTACGAGATCCCCGCTGAAATGCTCAAGAAGGTAGGGGTAAAAAGCGTCCGCCTCCTCACCAACAACCCCGAAAAAGTCGCCGAACTCGCGCAGTATGGCATCGTCGTCACCGAGCGAGTCCAGCACGAGCTGCCGCCCCACATGCACAACCGCGAGTACCTGCAGACCAAAAAGGAGCGCTTCGGCCACATGCTCGAACTCGACCATGCCCGCGAATAAAACCTGCCCGCGCTGCGGCGCGCGCTTCCAGTGCCTCCACTCGGCGGACTGCTGGTGCGCCACCATCTCCCTCAACAAAAAAGCGCGCCGCGAACTCGCGGCACGCTATCGTGACTGCCTCTGCAGGGAATGCCTCACCGCGATCGCCGCGGGCGCACCGATTAAGGGCGGGCGCACCGATTAAGGGCGGGCGCGCCACGCCTTGATTTTCGCGCAGGGCCGTTCTTCGATGCATCGCTCGCACCTCAACCGGCGCCTCGCCTTCGATCCTAGACCTTCTCCCAGAACCCCGACTTCTCCGACCTGAAGAGCGCGTCGATCGCCCTCATGTTGCCGATCGCGTCCGACGTCGGCGTGGGAACCTCGCCGGCCTCGAGCACGCTCTTCGAGAACGCGTCGAACATCAGCCGGTACTGGCCGGCGGGCCCGAGGCTGAGCGTTCTCGGTCCAATGCTCGTCACGATGTGCATCTCTGCCGGAACATCGTTGTACATGTTGAAAGGAAGCGTGATCGAGATCGAACCCGCGCTACCGATGACATCGACGCGCTGCGTGGGAAAGGACTGCGTTCCGACCGTAAAGAGCGCCCTCGCGTCGCCGAAATCGAGCATCGCCGACGAAAGAATGTCGGTGCCGAAGTTCGCGTCCCGCTCGGTAAGCGAAATGACGCGCTCGGGCTCCTTGCCGATGATGAAGCGGGCGCTGGAGCAGGCATAGCAGCCGATATCGTAGATCGCGCCGCCGCCTGTTTCGAGAATATTGCGGATATTGCGAGGATCTCGATTGTTGAAGGCGAACTGGGTCTGCACGAACAGAACCTTGCCGATCTCGCCCGAACGCACGATCTCTTTCGCGTGCACCCACTGCGGATGGAAGCGGTACATGAAGGCTTCCATCACCTTCACGCCCTTGGCCTCGGCGTAGCGCGCCGCGTCGACAGCCTGCGCCGCGTCCATCGCGAAAGGCTTTTCGCAGAGCACGTGCTTGCCCGCATCCGCGGCTTTCTTGATCCACTCGGCGTGCAGGTGATTCGGCAGCGGAATGTAGACAGCATCGATACCGGGATCGGCGAGCAGCGCCTCGTAGGAGCCGAATGACTTCTCGAACCCGAACTCGCGAGCCGCCTGCGCCGCCTTCTCCGCGTCGCGCGACGCGATAGCGACCACCTTCGTCAACTCCGACCCCGCGACCTGCTGATGCACCCGAAGCTTATAATGATTGGAAACTGAAAGAATGCCCCAACGAAGAGAATTCATACGTACCTCCGAATCTAAGATACCGCGCGCCGAGCCCGAGTGTCACCCATCGACAGGCTGAGACACGACATGATGACGAGATACTGGAGCGGATGGACAGGATATTCGACTGGATTCCAGGATAAGACAGGATGAACTGGATGACTCCCCTTTTTGGGGAAAGATTGGGTGACAGGTTCGTTCATTTCCCAAAAAAAAATCCTGTTGATCCAGTAGAATCCTGTAATCCTGTCTACGTTCAGAAGCCCCCGCGAATCAGCGTCGCTTGATGCCCCTCAACGCGGAGTACGAGAGGCTCTTCGTG
>JAKALZ010000258.1 GCA_021813065.1 bacterium | reverse complement strand
GAAGCCTCCGCGATTGTAGATGCCGGTAAGGGAATCGATGAGCGCTTTCTGGCGGGCGTCCGCGTAGAGCTGTTCGAGCTCGGCGTTTTTCTTCGCGAGTTCGCGCTGGAGGGTCATAAGCTCGTTGTTGAGCTTGCTTATCTTGTCGTAGTGCTCATAGTCGTGCGCCTGCGTCTTGTAGACATCTCGAAGGCGGTTCGTCTGTTCATTGTTGATCCGCACGAGTTCGCTGTACATTTTTTTTGCGGATTCGCCGCTGTCCGAGCCAGAGATCAGTATGGATTCGCCGAGAAGCGCGCCCATGAAGGTGATTGTGGTGGGGTGGTCGCGAGCTTGGAGATCGATCTCCCAGTTCGACGCGATACCGTGTGCCTTCACATCGAGCAGGAAGGAGAGCGCCTTCGAGAGAGAGCCCGGTATAGCGAGCCGTGTAAAGGGCGCGCCCTTCTGGACATTGAGATGGAGGCTGGGCGAGAGATGAAAAATCTCCACGATATTTCCATCGAGGTCGCAGCGCACGGCGAGACCGATTGTCGATTTCATACCGCAACGAGCCTCTCTGCGGTGAGAATCGCGGTGTCGGTGTCCGAAGCGTAGCCGTCCGCCCCGATCTTCTTCCACAGCTCGGGTGAGAGATTGAATGCATATCCGCCGACGAGGAGCCTGAGCGGGTGGGTCACCCGTTCACGCAGCGCGCGTACGATGTCGACAACGTGGGGAATGTTGAAGGTCATGGTGGCGGAGATGGCGACAACATCGCTTCGGCGCTCCTTCACCATGGCGACGATGCTCTCGGGAGGCGTGTTCGCGCCCAGAAAGGTGGAGTCCCAGCCATCGAGCTCAAACATGTCCGCCACCATGCGCGCGCCGATCTCGTGAAGTTCGCCGCCCACGCAGGCCACGATGAGGCTGCGATCTTTGCGTGTGCCGCTGAAAATGTAGGGGTAGAGCTGCGACATGATCATCTGGGTGGCGGCGGTGCAGAAGTGCTCCTGCGCCACGCTGATCTCGTTCATTTGCCAGAGCCGACCGACCTCGCGCTGGGTCCGCTCGAAAACAGCTCGGTAGATGTCGCGGATGTTCGCGCCTTTCTCCACCGCCTCAAGGATGAGCTTGCTGGCGCTTCGCCGGTCGGAGCGCAACAGCGCGTCGAGGTAGCGCCGCGCCAGAGTATCGAGAGAGCTGTTCCCTTGCACGAAGCTCGGAAGGGTGGTGGGAGCCCGCTCCATCGCCTCGACCGCTATGTTGAGGATGCGGAGCGCGGCGGTCCGTTCGGCGGGGGGCAGCTGCTCTTCAAGGATCCGCCGGGTCGCGTCCATGGTGACGCGGAGGACGGACTCAGGAAAGTGAAGCCCCGCGAAGAGCACCTTGACCCAGGCGAGGTACTCGCTGAAGAGCGCCGGGTCATCGGCGTTGATCGCTTCCTCGAGATACGCGAGGTGGTAGTCCGCGTCGCGCACGCTCTTTTCGCGGCCAGACTGTCCCAGGTTAGTCCACGGCGCGGGCTGCCGCTCGTAGTGCAGCTCGACAATTTTTTCGGCCAGCTCCCGCCGTCGTTGACGGAGCACAGAAGTCTCCTCGGATGACAGGTAGGGTTCCATAATGCCAATTCTACAGTAGGCGGGAATATAAAGAAAGATTAATAAATGTTCACTTCTACCTTGCTCTTGCTCTGTTCGGACAATCGAATCGCCTCAATGATCTCGATCGCTCTCAAACCATCTTTGAAGGTCGCGCCATAGGGCTCGATATCCTTATTGTTCGCGACGCAGTCTAGGAAGTGCGCGATTTCGTTGATGTGCGCGTGTTCCCATCCAATTCCATGACCTCGCGGCCACCACACATCCATAAACGGATGCTCTCTATCGATCTGCGTCACATTGACTTTTGTGAACCCGCTCACTTGCGTGACGGGCGAATCTTTTAAAAAGACATTGAGGTAATTAGGCTCCTCGAGATCAAAACTGAGCGATCCTTTCGAGCATGATATTTCGAACGTGAGCTGGTTTTTTCTCCCCGCCGCCATGGCTGAGGCTTTTATCATTCCGCTTGCCTCATTGCTGAATTCGACGAGCGCGAGCATCTCTTCTTCTTTCATAACTTTCTGAGGGCCTTTGCTTGAAGGGCGCTCTTTTGTATAAATCTTCATCAATCCAGATACCGTCGCTATTTCACCCACGAGGAATCGAGCCATGTCGATGATGTGAGAACCAATTCCGTAGGATACGCCCGAGGCTTTCGAACCATACGCGTACCAGAGACGTTCAAGAGGAATATCATCGAAGGCGCCGCTGTCTTGATTGTACGCTCCGTTGAATGTGTAAATTCTTCCCATAATTCCGCGCTCGAGTAGCGTCTTCGCGAGGCGCACCGCGGGAACAAAGCGGTAGTTGAATCCGCACATCGTTTTTGTTCCGGCGCGGACCGCCGCCTCATACATCGCCTTGGCGTCCGCGAGCGAATTCGCGAGTGGTTTTTCACAGAGAACATGTTTCCCGTGGGCGAGGGCCGCTACCGCGATATCCTTATGGATAAAATCCGCCGCGCAGATGTCGACAATATTGATCGAACCTTTCGACACAGCCTCTCCAAAGCCTGCATAGGCGTTCGTGAATGAGTATCTTTGCGCAGCGTCCGTTGCCTCTTCAATCGTCGCCGCGCTCAAAGAATCAAGATTGATATGATAATTGGACTTGTTATAGATGTAAGGAATGGTGTGATACGCATTTGAATGGGCCTTTGCCATGAAGCCACCGCCTACGAGCGCGATGTTGAACTCAACCTGTTTCTTGTGAGGCATCTTCTCCTCCCTTTTGAAGAATCTAATCAGCGGTAATATCCTAGTCTCTTCACCAACGCGGTAAGGTACGCGCATCCGCTCGTGAGGCGCTCCTCAGCCTGTTCTGTGTAAGGAACTCTTTCATACTCGAGCATATCGGGCAATTTCCCCGCGTCTCTTTGCTGTTCGACATCCCACGCGAGTCTGACAAGTTGCCCTTGTTCATACGCGGTCAAGTCAGGATGCCAATCCAACCACTCTTGTTCGAAAATGCTGATATCAAACAGTTTCTTATGATCTTCAATGGAAAGGTCGAGGTTCGGCTTATGCGCGACGAGGATCGGTATGATTTTTTCCCACTCAACTACGCCTCTCCCTGGGGGACAGCCCTGGCGGATCAAACCCTTTTCGCCAAAAAAGAGGAGCGCGTCCTTCGCGTGGGTGAGGTTGACATACGGCGCGAGCCGTTTTACCGCTTCGACTGGATACTCTCCGTGGGTGAGAAGATTTCCAGTATCCAGGGTGATTCCGACATATTTTTCACCGACATTCTCAATTATTTTGAGGAGTTCGAACGAGGTGGAGTCCGAATGCGTCTCCAGGTTGATTCGCACCGCGTTGGCTTCGAGAATTGGTTTGAGTTCGCGCAATAGTTGCGTTGAACTCTCGAGATGCCGCCGCCAGGGCACCGCGCTCGAAAGCCGATTGATGAGAATGCCCA
>JAKALZ010000257.1 GCA_021813065.1 bacterium | reverse complement strand
TGAAGAGGCTCATTGGTGGCGGGAGTGGAATAATATTCAAGGGCTCCGGTTTCTATATCACCGACTCAAAAAAATCGCGGTCCGCGTCGACAGGAGCCAAGAAATCATCGGGGACCAGCGAAAACGCTTCGGGTTCGAACAGCTCGAATGCTTCGAGCGCAAGCCCGAAAGGCGCATCAGGCTCGCCCGCGAGCGGCGCTTCCTGCTGTGCCGCCAGCACCAGTTCCTCCGAAAAAGCGAGCTGAGACTACCGCGAAACCGATCAGCGGATCACCTGTTTGAGCTCAGCGAGAGGAAGTTCGAGCAGGGCTGGGTTTGAAAGCATTTTATAGAGCGCCGAAGCCGCCTCCGCGAATAGAAAGCCATCGGCAATTCGCTCGTCCAGCGTCATTCTGAGATCGATATAGCGCTGACGCGTACGCACATTGCCGTGCCATAGCTCCTTCGAGAACAATTTGCCGATTACGATGAAGACGCTTGCGTTACCCCACTCGTAGAGGTGGTGGTAGGGAGCGTTGAGGCCGATCGATCCAAGGTTCGCGAAGTAAATGCTCGAATAGAGCGGGTCCATGCGGATGAGACTCCACGGGGCGATATTGAACTGCTCGAGAAAGCGGTAGAGGCCCATGATCAAAGCTTTGCCGCCGGGGATCTTGTGGAAAATGTTCGCGAAACGCTCGCCATCTCCCTCTCCGTTCTGGCGCGCGTCGAGTATGGCCGCGCTGATCTTCTCGCTGACCGTCGAAAAACTGTCGCCAGGATCGAGGAAGACTTTCGCGTTGACTTCGGGAGCGTCCGCGTCGAACTCCTGCTTTACGATGAATGAGAAGGCGATGTGCTTTCTCTGATACAGCGCGCGGCGGTGGACAAAGCGGTTGAGCTGAGGATAGAGAGCCATCGCCCTGAGCGCGGCGGTAATGATGAGTCCAAAAAGAGTTGCGCGGTCTTGGTCTTCTTTCGTTTCCCGTGCTTTTTTAAGCGACTTGAGATAGGCCAGTGAATTCTCAATATTGATTTCTTTTTCGTAGTACACAGCGGATTCATTGCGACCCCGCATCATGTAGGGCATGAGCGCGTTGAGCGCGTGTTGTCCCAATACGCGGGTTCCGTCGCAGCGGTCTCTGAATAGCATAGTCGTTCCACTATATGGAAAATCGATGAGAGAGTAAACGGGAGTCGCCTGGCGGCCCTGCGCCACGCGTACATGGCAGAGCATGGTGCTGGACTGCTTCACGCGTGCGCGGGGGCAACCTCAGCTCTGCTTTTTAAGAGCCTCCCGCTTTTTCCTATACTCGATGATCGGGTGGTCTCCTTGGATGAGATTTTCGCCGATCGTCAAACTCGAAGCTTTCGGTGCTTGCGTTTCCACCACGCGCCGGTCTTGGTGGGCGACATAGAGATTGAAGGGCATCGCGGCACGCGCGATGAGCTGCCCGACGACAGGGAGGGTGGCGAAGGCCTGATAGAAGCGCAGATAGAGGATCGTATTCTCGTCATCGATCGGGACAAAGGCCGCGAGCACGCGCACCTTGTCGGCGATCCGGTTTTCCCAGAGATTTGGGAAGAGGAACTCGATTTTGTAGCCGCTTGGGTTGGGAACTGGAACTTCGCTCGGCTTCTTGGGTTTCTGGCCTGAGTCGACTTCGTTATAGACGTACATGAAGAACTTGCGATCCGAAACCCACTCGACCGCGGGTCCGTTGACGAGCGTGCGGTTGCCTCGCCCTATCGTGTTGTAGTGCACAAAGGGAAGGTGCACGCAGTCGAGCTGATTCTCGATGACGCGCGAGTAGTGGATTTTCCAATGGTCCTTCACCGTGGCGTACTTGGCGCTTTCCGGAATATCGTCGAAGAACTCAGGGATTTCGGGCGTGGGATCGCCATCGCCATACCAGACCCACACGAAGCCGTGCGCTTCGTACACCGGCCACGATTTGACCTTGAAGTTCGAAGGAACCAAGCTTGCGTGGCCATTCGCCGGGATCAGCGTGCACTTGCCCGAAGGGTCGTACTCGAGACCATGGAATGGACACTGGATCTGATCGCCATTGCACACCTTGCCGATGGACAGCGCCGCGCCTCGGTGGCAGCAGCGGTCGGAGAGACAGACGAGAAAGCGGCTCGATGTCCGATAGAGCACGATCTTTTCGCCGAATCGCGTGAGACCGACAGGACGAAGTCCAATCTCTGAGGATGAGGCGATCACATACCACTGGTTCTGTATCATTGCGCGCTTCCTTGTGCCGCGGCGGGACTGTTTAAGCCTCCGTGACGATGATAGCGATGAGGCGGAGCGGGGCGTTCAAGTGGTTTTCGATGTTGTGGCGCGCGCCGCCGCCCGTGACGAGGACATCGCCTGGCTGGACCTGCGCGCTCACGCTGTTATCATCGACCGTGCCGATGCCCTCGATTATAAGGAAATACTCTGTCTCTTCATTGTGAACGTGGGTGCCTATTCCCGCGCCGGGAGGAATGGTGAGTTCAGAGACGAGGCGCACATGCTTCGCGAGCGCTTGGCTGGGTATCTGCGCAAGGCTCACATCGCCCTTTCCGCCGCGCATCTCGTGTCGTGTCTCGAATACTCTTTCATGTGCTCTGATGATCATGCCTCACTCCTTGTTGATGCCGCGCGCCGCCGCGATGAGCGCGCGCGCTAAGAACTCCATTGGATCTATAAAGGGAATATCGAAATCGCGCTGCGAGAGCGCGAGGGGAACTTCCGTACAGCCGCCGACAATCGCCTCCGCGCCAGCCGCGATGAGCGCCGTCGCCGCCTCCATAAGCAGTTCATGCGGCTCGGATCCAAGATTGCCCGCCTTTATGCCATGTTTCCCGTAGATAGCCTCCATGACTTTCGCACGGTGAATCTCTTCGCGAGGCCAGAGGATTTCGCGGTTGGGAATAAAGGTTTCGAAGAGCCGCGTGCGCTTTGTGCCGATTGTACCGAGAATCCCTAGCTTCCTGACAGGAGCAGAGAAACCGTCGAGCGCCGCGCGGGTCTCTTCGAAGGCGGAGAGTATCGTGAGCGTGGTGTGGCGCCTAAGCAGCGGAAGGAAGGCGTGTGCCGTCATGCAGGGCATTCCGGCGACATCCGCGCCCGCCACACTGAGCCTGCGAGCGGAAGCGAGCATTTCCGGAAGCGGATCGGCTCCGGAGCCCAAGAGGTGCGCGGTTCTGTCGGGAATCGAGGTGTTGGAATCGACAATGATCTGGAGATGATCTTGATCTGTGGGCGCCGCGTCGAGTCGCACGAGCATTGAAAAAAATGCCGCGGTCGCGTCCGGCCCCATGCCCCCCAAGACCCCGATTATGCCTCTCTTCATGTCCGTAGTATGCCGCAGGGGACTCGGCTCTGTAAATATGCGCAATATACATGCGTCAGCCGATGTATTTTTTTCTCTTGCGGTTTATAAAAATTGGATTCATAATTCATTCGCTTAGCGTACAATCGTAAAGCAAGGAGGCACTGCATGGCTGAAGAAAAGAAGCGAGGTGCAGATCGGAA
>JAKALZ010000256.1 GCA_021813065.1 bacterium | reverse complement strand
ATCTTTTTACCGCCTCTTGATTTTCCACATTGATTCCAGATTCCACTTAAACCGCTCCAGAAGAGAGTCGAAAGCGCATCTCGACGAGTGTGCCCTTCTTGGGCTCACTCTGTACTATGAGTTCATCGGCATTTTTCTTCATATTCGGAAGCCCCATGCCCGCGCCAAAGCCCATATTACGGATCTCTTCGGACGCGGTGGAGTAGCCTTCCTGCATCGCGAGTTCGATATTTTCGATTCCCGGCCCATGATCCACGAAACGCGCGGTGATGATATGCCGGGAAATCTGAACTTCCGCGCTCCCTCCTTCTCCATGAATCGCGACATTCATTTCCGCTTCGTACATCGCGATCGCCACTCTGCGTATGAACGCGGGAGGCAAACCGAGTTGGGTAAGGCGCCGCTTCATGTCGGTCGAGGCCTTGCCGGCCGCGGAGAAATCCATGCGTGGAATCGTGTAGTCAATATTCATTGGCGTGGATCTCCGAGCTCAATCGATGCAGCGGATGGGCGACGCACTACAGGACGGATCTCCCCCGGAATGACCGGGCGAGCGTCTGTCGATCGGCGTACTCCAGGTCGCCTCCAACGGGAATGCCTGTGGCGAGCCGAGTGACCCGCACAGGATCTGTTTCAAGCAGCTTCTTAAGATAGAGCGCGGTGGTGTCGCCCTCAATGGTAGGGTTTGTGGCGAGGATCACTTCCTGGATTGGTGTGGCGCTGAGCGAATTTTGAATGCGCTGCCGCAGCTTGGCGATGCTGAGCCGATCGGGGCCGATTCCTTCGAGAGGAGAGAGGAGGCCGCCAAGGACGTGGTACAGTCCTCGATATTCTTTTGACGCTTCAATAGTGATGACATCTTGAGGCTGTTCGACCACGCAGACAATGCGTCGATCCCGTGAGCTATCCGAGCACACTTGGCAGAGCTCAGCCTCCGAATAGGAGCCGCACTCAGCGCAAAAATGGATAGTTGCGCGGAGTGTGCGGATGTGCTCCGCAAGCGCCTCGCTGAACGCGATATCGGACTTGAGCAACGCGTACGCGATTCTGAGCGCGCTCTTTCGTCCTATACCGGGCAGGCGCGTAAGGAGCGACACCAGATCTTCGATAGCTTTCATTTAAAATCGCCGAATGGCGGCATGCCAGACAGACCGGAACCAAGACCTCCGAGCGAGCCAGTCACTTCATTCTGAAGCGCCTCCTTTACTTTCTCTGAGGCATTGTGATGCGCGGCTTTAATGAGATCCTGAACAAGAGGGATATCCTTAAAATCGGCCAATTCTGGCGAAATGACGCACTCAAGCAGCTCCATATTCCCCGAAAGTGTGATTTTTACCATGCCGCCGCCAGCCTGACCTGTCGCGCGGATGGAGCTCATTTTTTGCTGCATCTCTTCAGCCTGCGCCCGAAGCGCTTGCGGATTCTTCAACATATCGAAAATATTAGAAATATCCATTTTGCCTCCAACGTGCGGTTCTGATGCTCAATCAATCATACTCTTCTTCTGCGCTTAAGTATTCGTCTGCCTCATCTTCCGCGGAATGTGGGGTAGAGAAAGACGAAGGCGAGATTGGGACTTCAGCTTCTGGCGCATCCGAGGAGAGCGCTCTTATGGCTGAAGCCATGGAACTAGGGGGCGCGGCGATCGCTGCTGAGACTGAGGTCGCGGCAACGACCTTCCCTTTGAAGAGCTTGCGAATTGCCTCGACAATGTCCTTGTCCTCCTTGGGGATAGCGGAGGCGATGTTGGAGAGCTCTTGCGAATGATATTCATCCAGGGTTGTGCGCGGGGTTTCATTCCGTGGTGCCATCGGGGCGACGATTTCCTCGGAAGGGGCTTCCGGAGAAGCCACGCGGCTAGAAGAGCGCGACGCGGGAGGAGGGGGAGTCGCCACTTCTGGCGCGGCGAGCGTGGCATTGGGGCTTGCGGTGGCGACATCGGCTGGCTCGCGCGCTGGTATCGATGGTTGGGTCGGGGTTGTTGCGGTTGGCTGATGTGCATTCTGATGAGAGGCCGCTTGTTCAAGACTCTTCGCGGAGCGCACTTCGATAGCGCATGGCGCGCCGAGAATGGATGCGCCTGTTTCCGCGATTAACGTCGAAAATCGAGCGATGAGGTCCATCTCGACTCGATTGAGTACAGGGATACTATATCCATTGTGTTTGGGGAGCCATTCGCCCGATTTTTCGAGCGCTGAGGCGAGAAAAAGGTTCTGTCCTCGCAGCTTGGAGATAATTTTAATGCGCAACTCGGTCGACGAGAGAGACGGTGAGGCCGCGGTTGGCGCGGCGGTAGTCGGCGCGGCGTTCTCTGATCTCTCCAATTGATTTTCAATAGTCGCCGGGTTTCCCGGAGCTTGGATCTTCTCCGGAGCGCGTGATTCTTGAGCGCTTTGCTGATTTTTAGTCAGGCGAGACGACAGATCACGGAGCAGCGGCGCGGGCTGCGGTGCTTCATCTTTCAACGTATCGCGAAAAGGGAGTGAGGCTGGCCTTTCGCCCGACGGACGCTGCGTTCCCGAAACGAGCGGCACTGAACCAGCATCCATCACGGCGCCCGAACCTTTCCGAAGCGCGCGCACAGCGTCGAAGAGTTCGTTTGGGCTGATGTATGAGCCGATGTGGCTGAGCTTCGCGATTGCCAGTTCGACTTCGTACCTGGGATCGACAGTTTCCTTGAGGTGCCGATAGGTATCGAGCAAAACGCCGATGGCGTATTCGAGTTGCTGATGAGAAAGCGATTTGAGGACGCTGGGTTCAAAACTGCTCTGAGGGCTGCTCAGGAGACCTTCCTTCCGCACACCATACGACATGAGTAGCGCGGAACGGCAATAGTCGACCGCGTCGGTTAGAAATTGTTCAGAAGAGACACCTCGACCGAAGATTCCATCAAGAATATCGAAGGCTTCCTTGGCCGTACCCTGCGCGATCGCGCCGAACATCGCGTTGAGCTGATCTATGCCGACGAGCCCGAGAGTCTCGCGGATGTTCTGCGCGGTAATATTCTGGCCAGAAAAAGAAGCGATCTGATCGAAGAGCGTATAGGCGTCACGGACCGAGCCCGCGGCCTCGCGCGCGATCCAGAGCAGAGCTTCCTCTTCCGCGTGAATGCCAGTTTCTTCAGCAGCCTGCCGAAGCAGCTGAAGGATGGTTTCGATCGGCACAAGCCTGAAATTGAATTGCTGACAGCGGCTTTTAATTGTGGCGGGCACTTTGTGCGGCTCTGTGGTCGCGAAGATGAAGACAATGTAGGGGGGCGGTTCCTCGATGGTCTTGAGCAGCGCGTTGAACGCGCTCAATGAGAGCATGTGCACTTCGTCGATGATGTAGATCTTGTAGCGCGCCGAGTTGGGAGCGAAAAGCACTTCGTCCTTGATCTGACGGATATTGTCGACAGAGGTGTTCGAGGCGCCGTCGATCTCAATCACGTCGAGGGAAGTTCCGGAGGAAATCGCGACGCAGGAGGCGCATGTCCCGCAGGGGGTCGTGGATGGCCCATGCTCGCAGTTGAGTG
>JAKALZ010000255.1 GCA_021813065.1 bacterium | reverse complement strand
TTGCCGCCGGTGACCTCCGCGAAGGCACTCGAAGAAAAACTCACCATGGTGCGGGAGCGCGCCCTCGTCGACTTCGCGTTCTATGGCGGCATTAACGGTTCCATGAGGCCCGAGGACATTCCCGGCGTAGTGCGGGAACTCGCCCCGAATGTGGTGGGATTCAAATCGTACTTCATCTCAGGCATGGACAGCTTTCCAGCGGTGGACGAGCTCCAGTTCGCGGCCGCCGCGAAAGCGTGCGCCGAAGTGGGGCGGCCGCTGCTCCTGCACGCTGAGGATCCCGACGTCATCGCCGAATCAGAAAAGGATCTCGCGGCGACGAGAGGCCCCCACAAGCCCGAGTGGAGAGATTACTACGCCTCTCGGCCAATGGACGCGGAGATCGCGGCGGTCATCAAGGCGCTCAAACTCGCGGGACAGCACGCGAAGTACCTTCACATCGTGCATGTGGGTACATCCAAAGCCGCAACCGCGATTGCCGACAAAGGAGCGACCTGCGAGACCTGCACCCACTACCTCGCGTTCGACGAGAGCGATTTCTCAAGGCTCGGCGCGGCGCTCAAGACCGCTCCACCCGTCAAGAGCCCCGAACAAAAAGCGCTCCTCTGGCACCAGCTCGCCCAGGGACAGATCAACTTTGTGACGTCCGACCACGCGGGAGCGCCGGACTATGAAAAATTCACCGACAACCCGCTGACCGCGTATGGCGGCATCCCTGGAACAGGAACCCTCTTCCCTTACCTCCTCTCCGAGGGGCTGTTCGCGAAACGACTCACGCTCGAGCGCTTCCTCGAAGCGACCAGCGGAGGAGCCGCGCGGCGCTACGGGCTCTGGCAGGGCAAAGGTTCGCTGATCCCCGGCAAAGACGCGGATTTCGTCCTCGTCGACCCGAAGCGCACGAGCTGCCTCACGCCGGAAACGATGTTCAGCAAGAGCTCGATCACGCCTTTCGCGGGCATGCGGCTCGCAGGCCAGATCGAAGGAACATTCGTACGCGGAGAATGCGTCTACGCCTCAGTTCGACTGGCAGCGGCACTCCGCGTCCGGCGAGAGGGTGCTATGTCGAACGCGGCTGGTTCGATATGCTCAAATCCTGGCTATGGCACATTCCTCACCTGGGGGTATCGATGAGCAAAGTAATGAAAACAACCTCACTCGCAGCGCTGCTCGAGCGCATCGCGGGCGAATACCTCGCGAAGCGCACCATATTCGAGATACCTGAGGACACATGGATCGACGTCTTCGAGCAGGAAGCTGAGAGCTCAGGCATCACCGTAATGGCCGCGAACGTCAGCATTCCGCTGGGACCCGCCGCGGGGCCCCACACGCAGATCGCTCCAAACCTCATCGCGGCGTATCTCTCGGGAGCACGCGTGTTCGAGTTGAAAACCGTCCAGGAGAACGACCACCTCGACATCGAGAAACCCTGTATCGATGCGCTCGACGAGGGGCACAACGTGGAGTGGTCGACCGAGTTGACCCTCGACGAGGCGCGCGTAGAATATCTCAACGCGTGGATCGCCATCAACCTTCTCGCGCGAATTTGGTCGCACAAACCGAGCGACTTCATCTTCAATATATCGGTCGGCTACACACTCGATGGCATCAAGAGCGAGAAAATGGACCGCTTTATCGAGGGCATGCGCCGCCCCGAAGCCAGCGGTTACTGGGACGAGGCGATCGCGGAGCTGCGCGGCTTCATCGAGTCGCCCCGCTTCACGCAGGTGTTCGGCCAAGGAGCGGCCGAACGAGCCCGCGCGATCGCGGAGCACATGCCCGTGCGACCGGTTCACTCGGTGACGCTCTCGACCATGCACGGCTGCCCGCCCGAGGAAATCGAGCGCATCGGAAAATATCTCATCGAGGAGAAGGGTTTCGACACCTACATCAAACTCAACCCTACGCTCCTCGGCTATGACGCGGCGCGAAACATCCTCGACCGGCTCGGCTGGAGCGACATCGAGCTCAAACGGACAAGTTTCGAACACGATCTTCAGTTCGACATGGCCCTCGCCCTCATCCAGAAGCTCTCAGAAATTGCCGCCGCGCGCGGTCGCCGATTCGGAATCAAGCTCTCGAACACGCTCGCCAACGTGAATCCAGGCGGCTGTCTGCCAGGGGGAGAGCGGTACATGTCGGGGCGAGCCCTCTACCCCATCACCATTCACCTCGCGGCAAAACTCGCGAAAGCGATGCCTGACTTCCCGCTGCGCTTCTCCTATTGCGGTGGAGTCTGGGCGATGAACGCGGCAGACCTCGTCAAAGCTGGGCTCGGCCCGCTCACGATCGCCACCGACATTCTAAAACCGGGGGGCTATCAGAGAATGGCCCACATGGTGCGGGATGTGCTCGCGGCGCTGCAGAGCGCTCCTCTCAAGGCTGACGCGGCCGCGATCGCCGCGCTTGCCTCGGGAGTATTCGAGCAACCCTACTATTATAAAGACTGGAAAGAAGGCACCGCCGCGATAAAGGGCGCGCTGCCCCTCTTGGATTGTTTCGCGGCGCCCTGCGTCGAAGCCTGCCCTGTGCGGCAGAAGGCCCCCGCGTACATCGCGGCGACCGGGAGCGGCGACGCCGATCGAGGTCTTTCCATTATACTTTCCGATAATCCCTTGCCCGCGATTACGGGCGTGCTCTGCGACCACGTGTGCCAGGAGCACTGCTCGCGCGTCGACTATGAGGGTGCGGTGCGGATCCGCGACGTGAAGCTCGCTACGGTTCGGTCGGCAGCGGGTGGCGGGGCCGCGACAATTCCTGACGGCGCCATGGCACGAAGCGTCGATATCGATGGAGCCACCGCTGCCAAAAGCGAAGCGCGCGCGGCGTGGCCAGCGGTTACGGTAAGCGCCACCGCAGTGATTGGAGCAGGACCCGCGGGCCTCTCCTGCGCCTGGCATCTCGCTCAGCGCGGGCAGCGTGTCGTTGTGTTCGACGCGCGCGCGCGGGCGGGCGGCGTTCCCGCGAACACCATCCCCAGTTTTAGAATTTCTAAAGAAGATATCGCCTCCGATATCGCCCGCCTCGAACGGCTCGGCGTCGAGTTCCGCTTCAATGTCGATATCCGCGAACCCGAATCGCTGCGCGCAGAAGGCTTCGACAGCATCGTCCTCGCGCAGGGGGCGCACAAGGCGCGCGCCCTCGATCTCAGCGGCTCTGGCCCGCGCGTGATCAACGCGCTTGAATTTCTTGAAGTCTGCATGCGCGATGGTACAAGTGCGTTCGAGGGCGCGCGCCACGTGCTCGTCGTCGGGGGCGGCAACACCGCCTGCGACGCGGTGCGAATGGCGACCCGCATTCACGGCGTACACTCTGTGCGGTGGTCGTACCGCCGTACACAGCGCGAAATGCCCGCCGATCGCGAGGAACTCACCAACGCGCTCAAAGAGGCTGCGCGCGTGCACAGCGCGCGAGGCGGAGCATCCACAGATCAGGTCTTCATCGAGCTCTCGCTCCCCGAGGCGCTTGAATCAGAAAAAGTAACGCTGCGCCGAATGAAACTCGGCGACAAGGACGAATCGGACCGAAGGAAACCCGTCCCCACCGACC
>JAKALZ010000254.1 GCA_021813065.1 bacterium | reverse complement strand
GAGATCGCCACGAAGCTCGCCGCGCAGTTCATCACCGAACGCAAGCTGCCCGACAAGGCGATCGATGTGATCGACGAGGCAGGCGCTCTCGCGCGCATCCGCGCCTACAAGGAAAACCAGCAGGAGGACATCCAGACGATCGACATAACACCGCACGACATCGAGATCGTCATCGCCAAGATTGCGAGGATTCCCGAGCGCACGGTCACTTCTTCCGAAAAGGACCGGCTCGCTACTCTGGAAAACTCTCTCAAACAGGAAGTATTCGGTCAGAATTCCGCTATCGAAGCGGTAGTGAAGGCAGTCAAGCGCTCTCGGGCTGGCTTCCGGGCGCCCGACAAGCCCATCGCGAACTTCCTCTTCGTCGGCCCAACGGGCGTCGGCAAGACGGAGCTCGCGCGCCAGCTCTCGAAGCACCTCGGTATCGCGCTACACCGCTTCGACATGAGCGAGTACCAAGAGAAACACACCGTTTCGCGCCTCATCGGTTCCCCTCCCGGCTATGTGGGCTACGAGGAGGGTGGTCTCCTCACCGACGCGATCCGCAAGACACCGAACGCGGTGGTCCTTCTCGACGAAATCGAGAAAGCGCACCCCGACATCTACAATATTCTCCTCCAGATCATGGATTATGCGACGCTGACCGACAATCAAGGTCGAAAGGCCGACTTCCGCAATGTGATTCTCATCATGACGAGCAACGCTGGCGCGCGCGATATCGGCAAACCCCTCATTGGCTTCGGCGATCAGCAGGTGAGCGCCTCCGCGCTCGACGAGGCGGTCGAACGCGCCTTCAGCCCCGAGTTCCGTAACAGGCTCGACGCTGTCGTGCACTTCGGGAATCTCTCAATGGATATCATCGAGCGCATTGTCAAGAAGGCCATCGACGAATTCTCGGCTCAGCTCGCGGAGAAGCGCGTCTCGCTATCCGTATCTGAAGAGGTGATCCACTATCTCGCGGAGCGCGGATACTCACGCGAATTCGGCGCCAGGAACATCAACCGCCTCATTGAGGACCAGATCAAGACCGTCTTTGTGGATGAAGTGCTCTTTGGTCGGCTCGAGCACGGCGGAGCGGCCGTCGCTCGCCTCGAGAGCGAGAAAATCGTTTTCGACATCAGCGCCCAGGAGCCTGTGCTACAGGGCAGCTGAATGCGGTTTATCGTGACACCCGAGTACCTCGGAACAGACCAGAACTACGCGTTTCCGTCCGTGGCACAGGCCACGAGAGATGGCATAGTGTGCTATGGTGGCAATCTGTCGCCAGGAGTGCTGCTCTCAGCGTACCGACAGGGTATCTTCCCTTGGCCATCGAGTCCGAGCGTGCTAAGGTGGTGCAGCCCCGACCCACGTTTTGTCATTCCGAGTGGCCGACTGCACATCGCACAGTCAGCGCAGAAAGTGCTCCGCAGGGCGCTGCGACCAATGTCGCCTTACTCCATCACCCTCGACAGGGCATTCCCCGAGGTGATCGCGAATTGCGCGCGGATACTTCGCGATGGTCAGCCCGGCACGTGGATTTTTCCTGAGCTTTTGGAAGGCTACACCGAGCTCCACCGCCTGGGATTTGCGCACTCGGTGGAAGTGTGGAAGCAAGGGGCGCTTGTAGGAGGACTCTACGGCGTGAGTCTTGGCGCAGCCTTCTTCGGAGAATCGATGTTCAGTTTTGAGAGCAATGCTTCGAAGAAAGGTTTTTTATCGCTCGCGATCGAGCTTTTCGCGAGAGGGTTCGAGTTTATCGACTGCCAGGTGTACACGCCCTACCTTGAACTAATGGGTGGAATCGATGTACCTCGCCCGCTGTACCTCGCGATGCTCGCGCACGCCCTCGCCAAGCCGACACTGAAAGGCTCCTGGGAAAGCGCGTTCTCCGGTTTTCCCAATAGGGATTTGATTCAATCATCCGCACGGAGTGCTGAACATAGCGCGCACTGTGGCCGATAAGAGAGTGGAGCACCGATGAAACTGCTTTTTGTACAACTGCCAACGCAGACTCCAGACTGGAGTTCCGCTCCAGCCAATATTCCCCTCGCCGCGGGCTACCTCGCTTCCTATGCTGAATCGAAAGGTATTATCTCGCGGCGAGAGTGGTCCATTCTCGACGCTTCGATCGCGAATTATGGATCGGATGCCTCGATCATAGCTTCGATTGTGGGCCATGAACCCGACGTAGTCGCGTTTACGCTTTACTCGTGGAATCTCGAGCGCAGTACCTTCATCGCCGAGCGGCTCGCTTCTCTTTTGCCGCGTGCCCGACTTATCGCCGGAGGACCAGAGGTTGTCGAGGGAATGCCGATCACCGTGCGCGCCCCCTTCCACAGCCTCGTGTTCGGGGAAGGAGAACAGGCATTCGCGGATTTGCTCCAAGATGTGAGCCAGCACCGGCCTGTCTCCCAAGTGTACCGCGCGCAGGATCCACTCGATCTCGAAAAACTGCCCAACCCCTATTTGACAGGAGCGCTTCGCCTCGATCCAAGCATGCAGGTTCACCTCGAGACCATGCGAGGCTGCAGCGCCAAGTGCTCTTACTGCTACTATGGCAAAAATTACAAGAGCATCCGCCGATTCCCGCACCAGCAATCGCTGGAAGTCATCCGTGCCGCTGTCGAAGCGGGAGTCCCTGAAGTGTACATCATGGACCCGAACTTCCAGAGCGGTTCCGATTTCACGGGCCGCCTCAGGGATATCGCCTTCGCCAATCGGTCAAACACGACAATCCACACTGAACTCCGGCTTGAGGGCATCAACGAGGAAATCGCGGGGCTGCTCAAGGAAGCGGGCGTGGCATCCGTGGAAATAGGGCTTCAGACCACGAATCCCAAGGCGCTCGAAGCAGTGCACAGAACCTTCGACAGAAAAGCCTTCGAGCGCGGAGCCGAACTCCTTCAAAAACAGAAGATTGTGATCAAGACCGGACTGATTCTCGGCTTACCCTACGATGGGTACGAGCAGGTCATTGAGACCTTCGATTTTCTCGGTATGCAAGGGCTCGGGCAGGAAGCCGAACTCTACCCGCTCTCGCTGCTTCCGGGCACCGAGATGCGTGAACGCGGCGATGAGTTTGGCATGAGCTCTATGGAGATCCCTCCGTACCTCGTGACGAGCACGCATTGGATTTCCTACGATGACATGGTCGACTCGATCGCGGCGTTCGAAGAAAGTTTCGACATCGAGTGGGCAATGCCACCCGCACCGCACTTTCACCTCTTCAAAGAGGGGTTCGTCTCGTTCATCGACACGAGAAAACCCGAGAATATCGACTGGATGCGGCTCAATCCTGAAAAACTCTCCAGTTCGATTACCCTCCTCGTCGATTCCGATGATCCAGAAATTCTCGCTCGGATTGTGAGGGCAGCGAGAGATCTGCGCAGGGACAACCCCTTCACACTCTACCAAATCGTGCTGACCAGCGAGACCCGGATTCCTTCCGAAAAGCTTGTTGACCGGATTAGAGACGCGTTTCTCAATCCCGAGCACTACTACGAGCTCGCGAACTCCTTCTCTCCCGATCCCCAGACGAGCTACCACACACGCATGTTTTTCGCGACGAGAAATTTCA
>JAKALZ010000253.1 GCA_021813065.1 bacterium | reverse complement strand
GTTCTCATAGCTCGCGTCGGTGTGTCCGGCTTGAAGAACAATCCCCAGCCTGTTGCAGAAGAGGGCGAGCTCGCGCATGCCCTTGAGTTCAGGCGCGACTGTCATGCTCACGATATGGTCCTCGGAGGCCTCCCAAAGCCGCTGCATGAGGCCAAGATCGACCGGGCGCACGAACTCCACCCGCTGTACGCCGAGCTGCGCGGGCGAGATAAAGGGTCCCTCGAGGTGCACACCGATGATTTCGGCGCCCTGCTCATGGCCCATCGCCGCGACCACTGCGCGTACGGCCCGCACCATATCGTCTTCGGGCATGGGGTAGATGGTGGGCGTAAACGAGGTGACTCCCCAGCTCGGGAGCGCGCCGCTCATGCCTAAAATGGAATCGGCGGTCAAATCTTCTGTGCCATAGCCTCCGATTCCGTGGATGTGGGTGTCGATAAAACCTGGCGTGAGG
This sequence comes from bacterium, assembly GCA_021813065.1. Classification (GTDB taxonomy): domain Bacteria; phylum Spirochaetota; class Spirochaetia; order Treponematales; family Rectinemataceae; genus Rectinema. Next base: position 3,116 of record JAKALZ010000253.1, on the reverse strand, counting down.
TAGGCGCCCTGCGCATCGATGAGCTCAACTTCAGGGGCAAATGTTTTCTGCGCGAAGCGCCGCTCCGAAAAGATGTCAGCGATGGAATTGCCTTCCACAAGCACCGCGCTCCGATCCATGCGGGCGTATCCCGCGATCACCGTCGCGTTGTGGATGCAGAAGGCTGATTCCATATCCTACCTCACAATCTCCTCGCGCTCAGTGTGAAGTACCAGCGCTGGGGCTCGTAGTTCCCGTGCCTGTGGTGTCGGGGGTCGTGGTGCCGGTAGCTGGAGCGGCAGGCGGTGTCGCTGGAGTTGCTCCCGTGGCTGGAGCTTGCGCGGGTTGAGTCTGATCGCTTGGGGCCGCGGGCGCGGCGCTCGCGTCGGGGGCGGGCTGCGCAAGCTGTTGTGTCCACTCATCCCTCAGCTGACCAATCGCCTGGAACACCTGGTTGTCCTTTTCGTAGACCGTACCAAAGCGCTTTTCCGCTTCGCTGAGATCCGCCAGGGCGAGCTTGAGGTCGTCGTTCGACTGCGCGGTCTGAGCGTACATGAGCGCCCTATAGAACAAGACGGTGCCGGCCGCTTTGTCATCGCTCTGATACTTGTCGAGCGAACGATTGAGATAGTCGATGCCCGCTTTTGAATCTTCAGCGTTGAGCCAGGTTGAAAGCAGCGAGCGTACGACGTTCGGATCGACCTTGAATTTCGCGGTCACGTCGTCGGCGATCGCGTTCGCCTTGTCCGCAGTGCCTCTGCGCACCGCGATGAGGTGCTGGATCAGCATCGGAACATACTCATCCGGAAAGCGAGCGACCATCGCGTCCGCGTAGGAATCGGTTTTCTGCGCGTCGTCGGCATTGAGTCCGGCTTTGATTGCCTCGATGAACGCGTTGTAGGTGGTATTCGTGGTTTCCGGCTTCGCGATGATCGCGTCAACGAGCGGATACACCTGGTCGAATTTGCCCTGATCGTTGTAGGCGCTGGCGAGACTCACCGTGAAATCCTGATTGTTTGGATACGCGGCGATCGCCTTGTTGAGGACGGCTTCGGCGGCGTCATACTTCTGCAGACCGATGAGCAGCTCCGCGTGATTCGCGAGGCTCTGTTCAGTATAGGTATCGTAGGAAAGGGCCCGATCGTAGTTTTCGACCGCCTTGGTCTGGGTCGTCTGGCTGTCCTGAACCCAATTGTCACCGTAGTCCTTGTTCACCATGTAGAGATAATTGCCGAGTTCGTACGAAAGGACTGGCGGGATCGCGGCGCCGGATTTCTCGAGCGTGTCCGCGGCGTCGAGCGGATTAAAGGCGACAGTGTTCGCTTTTTCAGGAGGATTCGCGCGGGCTTCTTCGAGCGTCTGGCCATCCGCCAGATCGACGAATCCAAAGCTGATGTACATGCCATTCGCGACATTTCCATTCATCGCGAGATCGATCTTCTCCGCAAGCACGTAGCCATCTTTGTTGTCGGGATCGAAAGCCGCGAGAAGATTCCAGGCTTTTGACCACTGCCCCTGAGACTGAAGCAGACGGGAAGCGTCGATAGCATTTTTTGTAGGCTGTGTCGCGTCCGCGTAAAATGTCGCGGGAAGCTGCGCCTGCGCGCCGAGAAGGGCGGTAGCGGCAAAAATCGCACACGCGAAAATTGCAAAACGTTTCATGAAATACTCCTTACTAATGAGGAAGAGATTGACTCGCGCCAGGAGAGAGAATACCTAGGTTTACCTTAAAAGGCAACGCCTTGCGGTACCGATCTCCATTGACGCATATAGTCCTCAATATTGAACAAATATGCCAGCTGCTGGTATCATGCCGGGCGGCAAAATTGTCTTTCATCATCGCGCGGCGGTTGGAGTGCTCCATGTGGGGTCAGCGACAGAATCTGGCATTTTGGGATACATCGGTAGGTCAAAAAATCCTTACGTTAGATTTTATCTTTCGTAAGATTTCGGAGGCGCAGCGCTCGTTTATCGAAGCCGCCGCGCGCCACGATATCCACATCGCCTGCCCTTCCGATTGCGGCTCCTGCTGTCATGGCTTCATGCCCGATGTCCTTCCCGTTGAGGCCGACTACATCGCCTACTACATTTTGCGGACGAACTCTGGAACGAGCTCCAAGCCTGGAGTGATTCCCGAAGTTCCCGCCGCCCTCCCAACACTCGAAACCTGGCTTTCTCAAAAGCAGCCCGACAATCCATCTCCCTGCCCCTTCCACGACCCTTTCTCACCAGGCGCCAATTGTCGCGTGTACCTAGCCCGTCCACTGATCTGCAGACTCTTCGGATACTCTTCCTCCCGCGCGAAAACCGGCCAGACCATCTTCCGGCTCTGCCGCCACATGCCCACTCCCGAAGGTTTCTCAGCCCGAACACTCGACACCAAAGAACTCAACGCCGCCATCGGCGCTACCCCACCCCTCATGAGCGATTTCGCGATGGAAATCCTCGCGATCGACCCCTCGTCGGCTTCAGAGCGCACACAGCTCTCAGAGGCGATGCCCTCGGCGTTCGCGCGCGTCAGCTCTATGCTCCGCTACTGCCCCGACGAACCCGAACCGCATGCCGCCGCCTGAGCTCCTTCGCCTGTGTGGCGAAATCGCGCTCGCCAAGGCGGACCATAGAGCGCTATTTCTCTCGCTTTCTCTCTTTCACGGCTTGCACATCGATCTCTTGCCGGGTAGTCTTCTTTTCAGATGAGTCGCAAATATGTGGTGGTCGCTGGCAATATCGGCGCGGGAAAATCGACGCTCGTGAACCTGCTGGCCGAGCACCTCGGTTTTATCGCCTACTTTGAGCCTGTTCAGGAGAATCCTTTTCTCAAGGATTTTTACACGGATATGCGCCGATGGGCTTTTCAGAGTCAGCTTTTTTTTCTTTCTCACCGCGCGACAATGCACCGAAACCTCAGCGTGGACCCGCACTCAGTGGTGCAGGATCGATCTCTCTACGAGGACGCCGAAGTATTCGCGAAAAATCTATTTCGTCAAGGTATTCTTGAACCTCGAGAATGGAAGGTGTATCAGAGCCTCTACGCGACCCTCGCCGAAATTCTTCCGCATCCCAGCCTCGTGATCTATATCAGGGCTTCGGTACCGACTCTGCGCGCACGTATCGCGCAGCGCGGGCGCGATTTCGAG
>JAKALZ010000252.1 GCA_021813065.1 bacterium | reverse complement strand
AGAGCGCGAGGTGGAAGAGCGTGTGGATCTGGATCATCGAGGCTTCGCTGCCGCCGTCCGAATCGAGCTTCTCCATTGCCGCCAGGATGTCCTCGAGTTCCTTGAGCTGGGCGGAGGAGTAGCGATCGATGTTGTCGCCGATGAAGGCGCTCTCGAGCGCGATGCGCACTTCGAGGATATCCCTGAAGTCGCGCACGTCCATCTCGATGCTGTAGGTCAGGTTCTCGAGGATGGAGTCGAAATTGAATTTCTTGAGAAATCGGCCGATGCCTGGCCGCACCTCGATGATGCCAAGCGATTCGAGACTCTTGAGCGCTTCGCGAACCGAGGTTCTGCTGACGCCGAGGCTCGCGGCCAGCTCAGCCTCGCTGGGGATCGGATCTCCGCCCTTGAGACTGTTCTTCGTGAAATAGAGCTTTAGGTTTTCTTTCACGAGGTTGCTGAGATTGTCCTTCTTGAGGCTTTCAAGTTGCATTGGCCGTCATCTCCTCTCCCTCGAAGAGGGAATGCGAAATATCAATGGCGAGCGCTGACGAGGGCAGGTGGAACGCGACAATCGAAGCCGTGTCGCCAGGCTGGGGCAGGTCGACCGCGCGCAGACCGAGCAGCGTTCGGGGATTGTCGACGCAGAGGCGCACCGCTTCCGGAACCGGGACGCCCGTCGCGCGCACGAACTGGGCGATATCCCGATCGAGAAGGTGCCCCGCGCCTGCGAGAAACTGCGTGCCCGCGAGACCGAGATGGCCGTCCGCGTGCACTTCGACCTCCATCGATCCCCAGCGTGCGATGCCCGGGGCACTGCCGGCGAGATGCGCCACATCGCTTATGAGAATGAGGCGCGAGAGGCTCTTCGCGCGTGCCATCACCTTGAGCACCGCGTCGGGGAGATGGAAACCGTCGGCGATGATCGACGCGTTGAGATCGTCGCAGGCGAGCTGCTCCCAGAGATAATTTTTTAGGCGCGGCACCATGCCATGGCTGCCGTTACCCAGGTGGGTCGAGAGCCGCGCGCCGGCGCGCACCGCGTCCCGGATCACTTCCGGAGGGGCCGCGCTGTGCCCGATGGAGGCGATGACGCCTTCCTGGGTGATGCGCTCGATGAAGCGGAGCGCCCCTGGAAGCTCGGGCGCCAGGGTGACGATCTTTATCATGCCGCGCGCGGCGTCCTGCCAGGCGCGGAATTCATCGTAGTCGGGGTTGCGGATAAAACGCGGGTCGTGTGCGCCGCGCGGCCCGTCCTCAGCGGAAATGTAGGGCCCTTCGATGTGGATGCCGCACAGGGCCTGGCTGATTCGACGGTTGTCCGAGGCCGCGCGCGCGATCTTGCCGCAATTTTCTACAATGGTGCGCGTGGCTGAGGTAATGAGAGTCGGGCAATGGTAGAAGGTGCCCTTCGTCGCGAGCGCGCGTATAATCGAAAGAATGTGTTCGCCTGAGAGCGCTGGGTTCGAGTAGTCGAAGCCGGCGTACCCGTTGACCTGGATGTCGACAAACCCTGGGCTCAACCAGGGGAGGTGCGGCATCATCGGGATGGAATCGCGGGCAACGATCTTGCCACCTTGAATCTCCACCGCGATCGGTGAGTGTGTGGCGTACCAGATTCCTTCTACGCGCATGGTGTACCTTTTGACGGCGATTCGAAATGTCGGACGTTTATGATGTCTGACATCATAAACGTCATGATCATACGTCCAGTTTTGTAAGCTGTCAAGAAAAAAGTGTGCCTGCGTTCTGGAGCTTGCCGAGTTTCCGCTGTGCGCCGGGATTCCCCGCGCCGCGAATTTGCAGGAGAGGAAATGGCAGCGACTTGTGGAGACAGCGCAATGGCAAAAATTATATACTGCGACCTGCGACAATCATCGAATGCATAGCATAGGGGACTGCGATGAAGAAACGAACACTCGGAAAAAGCGGGCTCGAGGTTTCGGCGCTCGGCTTGGGCTGCATGCGAATGAGCCACGCCGACTGGCCGACCGACACGCATGAGATGATCAAGTTTTTGCGCGCGGCCGTGGAGCGCGGCGTCACCTTCTTCGATACGGCGGAGGTCTATGGGCCATTCACCAACGAGGAGCTGGTGGGCGAGGCGCTCGAGCCGTTCCGGGGGCAGGTGGTGATCGCCACGAAATTCGGCTTCAAGCACGAACCAGGGAAGGGGCCACTCGCCAGAAATGGTTTTGACAGTAGACCCGACCATATCAGGGAAGTGGCCGAGGCCTCGCTCAAACGGCTGCGGGTTGAGTCGATCGACCTGTTCTATCAACATCGCCCGGACCCGAATGTGCCCATCGAGGACGTCGCTGGCACGGTGGGCGATTTGATTCGCGAAGGAAAGGTACAGCATTTCGGGCTTTCGGAATCGAGCGCGGAGCTCATACGGCGGGCACACGCGGTACAACCAGTCGCGGCGCTCCAGAGCGAATATTCAGTGTGGACCCGCGACATCGAGGCGACAATTCTGCCTGCTTGCGAAGAACTCGGTATCGGGGTCGTGCCCTTCAGCCCGCTGGGGCGCGGCTACCTCACCGGGAAGTTCGATGAGCACACCGCCTACGATCCCTCGGATATCCGCAGGCGCAACCCTCGATTTACGCCTGAAGCGATGCGGGCGAACCGAGTTGTGGTCGAACTGCTCGAACGGATCGCCGCGCAACATGACGCGACCCCGGCGCAGATCGCGCTGGCCTGGCTTCTGGCGCGTAAACCCTGGATCGTGCCGATTCCAGGGTCACGCAGGCTCGAGCGCTTGGATGAGAATATCGGCGCCCTCCAAGTGCGACTGACCCAGAATGATCTCGATGAGATCGATACGACGATGTCGCGCATCGAGGTAGTGGGCGCGCGCTACTGAAAAGAGCGAGGGACTGCTTCCTGGCGAGCGGGTTCTCGTCGGTCGGATTTTCATGCTGTCGGACATAGCGGCGCGGCTGCACTGCGCGCTCGTTCGACGGCGCGCCCGCGATAGAGCTCTGCGCCTCAATCCAGGTGGAATACTTCGATCAGGTCGCGCGACACCGGCGAATTGTCAGGGTTAGTGTCCATGATGTCCTTCATGTAGGCCCACCAGCGCTGAACAATAGCCTTGCGGGGAAGATTGTCGGCGGTCGACGTGTCCGCGCGCGTCTGAACCGCGAAGAGCAGCAGCGTCTCCGGATCGAGGTAGATTGAATAATCGGAGATGCCCGCGGCCTTGAGTTCGCGGGCCATCTCGGGCCAGAGCGCGTCGTGGCGGCGCTTGTACTCAGCCTCGAATCCAGGCTTCAGTTTCATGACAAGCGCGATTCTTTTTGACATACCATCATCCTTTCGCCGCGATCTTAGCGCGGTACTGCTCGACTTCCCAGGTTCGGATGAAATCGACCGCGTCCCGCGTCATGTGGAGCGGGCCGCCAAAGGCCGCGCTATAGGCGGCGACCTTGCATGCGTCGAGGAAGAGTTCCATCGCGCGTGTCGCGGCGGTGGTGGAGGCCGACGACGACTGGGTCGCTGCGACCGTGAAGGCGCCGAGCCCGCGCACCAGCACCACGCGAGGGAGCGCACCGTTCCTGCGCTGGAAGCCAGCGAGCGCGCCT
>JAKALZ010000251.1 GCA_021813065.1 bacterium | reverse complement strand
CTACTACACCGCAGGCCGTCTCCTCAAGGAGTTCAAGAACCGCCCGGCGCTCGGCTTCAACTTTGACCCTTCACACCTCATCTGGCAGGGCGTGACGCCGCACATTTTCCTTCGCGACTACGCGGACAAGGTGTACCATGTCCACATGAAGGACGCCGCGGTGACCCTCGACGGAAAGGCCGGCATTCTCGGCTCGCACATCACCTTTGGCGATACGCGGCGCGGCTGGAATTTTCGCTCGCTTGGCCACGGGGATGTCGACTTCGAGAACATCATTCGCGAGCTCAATGCCGCGGGCTACCAGGGACCGCTTTCGGTCGAGTGGGAAGATTCTGGGATGGACCGCGAGTATGGCGCGAAGGAAGCGCTGGAGTTCGTGCGCGATGTCGATTTCGCGCCCTCCACCATCGCCTTCGACGATGCGATGAAAAAAGAATGACCACACTCGTAAAAACCGAAGGAATTTCCAAGGAGTTCTCCTCCGTGCGCGTGCTCGACAATATTTCTGTCGAGATCCGCGCGGGGGAGGTATTCGGCATCATCGGCGAGAATGGTGCTGGCAAGTCGACCTTCATTAAGATACTCTCAGGGCTCTACCAGCCCACTGCGGGCAAGCTCTGGTTCGATGGCCAACTCGTCGAAATGCGCACGCCCGCCGACGCGCGAAAAATCGGCATAAGCCTCATTCCCCAGGAGTTCAATCTCGTTTCCGACCTCTGCGTCTACGAGAACATATTCCTCGGCGAAGAGCTTGTGACAAAGCGCGGTTTTCTCGACATCGCGGCAATGATGGAACGCACGCGCAAGCTCCTCGCCGAGCTCGATGTCGCCGCGATCGATCCGAGCGCGCGCATTCAGAGTCTGTCGGTAGCGCAGAAGCAGATGGTCGAGATCGCCAAGGCCATCGCCTTCGACTCGCGCTTCCTCATCATGGATGAACCGACCACGATGCTCACAAGCAAAGAAGTCGAAGTCCTCTTCGGGCTCATCGAGCGCCTCAAGACCAATGGCGTCACCGTGGTGTACATCTCGCACAAACTCAAGGAAGTGAAGCGCATCTGCGACCGTGTGATGGTGTTACGCGATGGCGAGTTCATCTGCCTCGAGGACATTGGCGATCTCAGCACGGACGAGATGGCGAGACGCATGGTCGGCCGCGAGCTCAAGGAAATTTTCCCGCCCAAGCGTGAGGTGCCAGGCGAAGTGGTGCTCTCGGTGCGCAATCTCTCAGTGGAGAACCTCCTCCACGATATCAGCTTCGAGCTTCACGCCGGCGAAGTGCTCGGGTTCGCGGGCCTCATCGGCGCCGGGCGCACGGAGCTTGCCGAAACGATCATGGGGCTGCGGCAACCGAAGTCCGGCTCGATCACGCTGAACGGCAGAAAGATCCAGATCCGCCGTCCATGGGATGCCCTCCGCGCGGGCCTGAGCTATCTCTCCGAGGACAGGCAGGGTTCGGGGATCATCACTTCGTTCGATGTCGTGCGGAATGTGACGCTCGCTTCCCTCAAGGAATACGCGAAGCCCTTCATCAGTCAAAAGGCTGAAATCGACAAGACGAAATTCTACGCGGACCGCTTCTCGATCAAGGTTCCCGCGCTCAGCGCGCGCCTCGAGCAGCTCTCCGGCGGCAACCAGCAAAAAGTGTCGCTCGCGAAGAGCATTGACACTCAGCCGAAGATCATTATCGTCGACGAGCCGACGCGCGGAATAGACGTCAAGGCGAAGCGCGACATCTACAATTTTGTCCGCGAGCTGGCCCAATCGGGGCTCTCGATCATGTTCATCTCGTCGGAACTCGAGGAGATCATCGGCATGGCCGACCGCGTGCTCATCATGCGCGGCGGCCGCATCGTCGGCGAGCTGCCGTCCGAAAAACTGAGCGAAGAGGAAATCATGTACTTCGCCACAGGCATCAAGGGAGGACTGTAAATGGCTGTATCAGCTCGGAAGAAGCTGTCTCTCGATAGATATGGACCGCTCATCGCGCTCGGGGTGCTGGTGATCGCTTCAACGATTCTGTATCCGAGGTTCATCGAGCTGCAGAACCTGCTCAATATTCTTAGGCAGGTCTCCTACACCGGCATCATCGCCCTCGGCATGACCTTCGTCATCATCTCGGGCGGGATCGATCTCTCGGTGGGCTCGATGACGGCGCTCGCGGGAGCGTTCGCGATCGTCACCCTCAACGCCCTCACCCAGGCGCTCGCGGCTTTTACGCCGATGTGGCTGGGGACGCTGCTGTGCATCCTCGTCGCCGCGCTCGTCTCCATCGCCATCGCCCTCACCGCGGGCGCGCTTAACGGCATTCTGGTCACGAAAGGCAAGATCGCGCCCTTCATCGTGACCCTCGGCACCCTGGCGATCTACCGGTCGCTGACGCTGTACATCGGGCAGGCAGGCGAGTTCCGGTCGAGCAACTCTTCGTACGGCGACATGGGAATGTCGGTGATACTCGGCATTCCGCTGCCGGTGTGGATTTTCTTCATCCTCGCGGCGCTGCTGTCGTTCGTGCTCACAAGGACGAAGTACGGGCGCTATGTCTGCGCGGTGGGCTCGAACGAAAAGGTGGCGCGCTACTCGGCCATCAATGTCGACAGGATCCGTTTCATTTCCTACGTGATCGTGGGGCTCATGGTGGGCATCACGGCGGTGCTCATCTCCGCGCGCCTCAACTCGATCAGCTCGACGAACGCGGGCAAAGACTACGAGATGGACGCGATCGCCGCGGTCGTGATCGGCGGCACCGCCATGACGGGGGGCAAGGGTTCGATCTGGGGCTCGGTGATCGGCGCGATCATTCTGGGAATCATCAACAACATGCTGAACATGCTCGGTGTTTCGCCCTATCTGCAGGGTCTCGTGAAGGGCCTCGTAATCATCGGCGCGGTGTCGATCCAGAGCGGCTGGCTCACCGGCGGGCGCACCGAGAAGTGAAGGGTTTGAGTTTGGGAACATTCGGGGCGGCCGTTGGCCGCGTGCCCGATGGAATATATGTGCATTGGTTTCTGTTAAGGAGGTTCTATGAAAAAGGTATTGATCGCTCTGATGGTGCTGCTCGCGATCGCGGCGGCGCCAGCATTCGCCCAGAAGATCAAGATCGGCGTATCCATCCCAACGGCTGACCACGGATGGACCGGTGGCATCAACTACTATGCGCAGAAGGCGATCAAGGATTGGCAGGCGAAGGACAAGAACATCGAGTTCTACCTTGTCACCGCCGATTCTCCGGCCAAACAGGTCAACGACGTTGAAGACCTCATGGTGAAGGGCATCGATGGCCTCGTCATCCTGGCCTACGATTCCGCGCCGCTCACCCCGGTGGTCAAGAAAGCCTACGAAAAGGGCATCTTCGTCGTGTCGGTCGACCGCGGTCTTACCGAGCAGGCGCAGGATGTATACATCGCGGGCGACAATCCCGGTCTCGGCCGTGTCTCCGCTGAGTGGCTGGGCAAGGCGCTCGGCGGCAAGGGCGACATCGTCGTGCTCGAGGGCATTCCCTGCGTAATCAACACTGAGCGCGTCGACGGCTTCAAGGACGTGATGGCGAAGAAGTATCCTGGCGTCAAGATTCTCGATTCGC
>JAKALZ010000250.1 GCA_021813065.1 bacterium | reverse complement strand
TGGTACCCCCAGAGAGAGCGACGTTGGTCGTGGCGTGCGCGAACGAGCCGCCGACCATTGCAAGAGCGAGAAGCAAAACGATTAGCTTCTTCATGTCTAATCCTCCTTGAAAATCAGATCGGGGCCTCGCCAACGGCTCGGTAATCCCCTCTCTAAGTTCGTTCCGAAGTATATATCGGCACTTTTTGTACTGTCAAGCACATTCGATTTAAGTTTTTTCATAAAAGATTCAGAATTTTTCATGCCTGATTGCGTGGTTTTATGCAAAACGCTGGCTGGGCGCGAAATAAATATGCATTTCCGTGCCCGCGACATCAGGCATCCGACGGGGCTCGCGCCCCGCGCGATTCTGCGCTCGCAACGACTGCATCACCTCCTTGTAGAAAGAATCACTCTGTACTCTCTCAGTATCGGCAGCGAAGAGGCGCGCCTTGAGCGGTTCCTCGCTGCCGTGCCGGTTCACCGGGCTTCAATTATGGCAGTTTCGCGACGATGTCCTTGAGCCAGGGTTTCTTCTCGAAATCGCGCTGCAGGCCTTCGGCGCGGGCTTTGTTCACGTAGCCGCGGCTCTCGAAGGAGTAGTGGTAATTCGTGTGGACGTCGTAGGTTCCGTTGATGAGCGCGACGGTGTCCTCGGTCATCACGAGCTCTTCGTCGGTCGGGATAACGAACACCCTGACCTTCGAGCCGGGACCGGTGATCTCGAGCTCGGAGTTGCGGCACTTGGCGAGCGCGTTCTTCTTCTCGTCGATCACGATGCCGAGCTCCACGAGGCCCTCGGTGGCGAGCTTGCGGATTTCGGGGCCCATCTCGCCGACGCCGGCGGTAAAGACCAGCGCGTCGACGTGGCCGAGCGCGGCGTAGTAGGCGCCGATGTATTTCTTGATGCGGTATGCCTCGACCTGCTGCGTGAGGATGGCGACGGGGTCGCCCTTCTCGGCGGCGGTCTCGACATCGCGGCGGTCGGCCCACTTGGTGGTGAGGCCGAGCACGCCCGACTCCTTGTTGAGCTTTTTCTCGATCTCGGCGGCGGTCATGCCGGTCTTGCGCATGATGTGGAAAATGATGCCCGCGTCGATGTCGCCGGAGCGGGTGCCCATCACGAGGCCCTCGAGCGGGGTGAGGCCCATCGAGGTGTCGAAGGAGCAGCCGTTCTTGACGGCGTTGATCGAGGAACCGTTACCGATATGCGCGATGATGAGGTTGGTCTCGAAGGGGTCTTTGCCGAGGAGGACGGCGGCGCGCTTCGCGTTGTAGAGGAAGCTCGTGCCGTGGAAACCGTAGCGGCGGACCATGTGCTTCTCGTACCACTCGCGCGGGAGGGCGTACATATAACTCGAGGCGGGCATGGTCTGGTGCCAGGCGGTGTCCATGATGGCGCAGTGCGGCACGTTGGGAAGAATGCTCTTCGCGGCTTCGACGCCCATGAGGTTGGCGGGGTTGTGGAGCGGCGCCAGGTCGTTGAGCGATTTGAAGGTGTCGAGGAACTCGTCATTAATAATAGAAGATTTCGCGAACTTCGATCCGCCGTGGACCATGCGGTGGCCGACGGCCTTGATCATGGAGAGATCGGGAATAACGCCGACTTCGGCATCGACAAGAGTCTTCAGGATGAGCTCGATGGCGACCACGTGGTTCGGGCACTCATGTTCGACTTCGTAGTCGGCGCGGCCGCGCACCTTGTGGGTGATGAACGAGCCGCCGATGGTGACGCGTTCGACGATTCCGTTCGCGAGCACGTCCTTTTTATCCCAGTCGTACACCTGGTACTTCACTGAGGACGAGCCGCAGTTGAGGGTAAGAATGACCATTTGAAAACTCCTGGCGAGAAAAGCTTTTTGTCATTGTACCACTGAACGCGAAGACGCGCAAGAAATTGCGGGGTTTGGCGCGCCAGCGCGCTGGCGCGCCTCGCGCGGTTTTGGGCGGCTTTGGGCGGCCCTCACATCATCTGAACAGGATCGATGTCGATCTCTACGTAGACAGAGGAGGCGGGCTCGATAGCGCGTCTGAAGGCAGCGACAAAACGCTGAAGCTCGGGGAAGCGGCGCGAGCGGAAAATGAGTTGATAGCGGTGATTGTCGGCGACGATGGCGAGCGCGCACTCGGAGGATCCAAGCACATCGATGCCAGAAAATTCGGCGGCCTCGGCGAGTCGGCGCGCGAGGGTGGCGGCTCTTGCGGCGGTGTCGCGAGCGTCGCGCTCGGATTTCGAGCGGAACACTATCCGGCAGAGCCGAGCGGCAGGCGGAAACTCGAGTTGGCGACGCATCTCCAGTTCGCGCTCGAGAAAGGTGGCGACATCGCCTGAGGCCGCGAGCCGGACGATGGGGCTCTCGGGCTTGCGTGTCTGCACGAAGACAATTCCGTCGGGCCAGTGGCGCCCCGCTCTCCCCGCGACCTGCACGATCAGCGAGAACACGCGCTCCGCCGCGCGGAAGTCGGGCATCGAGAGGCCCTGGTCGGCCATCAATATGCCCACCACGCGCACGCCGGGGAAGTTGAGGCCTTTGGCGACCATCTGCGTGCCGACGATGAGGTCGAGCTCGCCGCGCCTGAATTCGCGCAGGGTGTTTTCGAGGGCGCCCGCCGCCGCGGCCGCGTCGGTGTCGAGCCGCGCGATGCGCATCTCCGGGAATCGCTCGCGGAGCTCTTCCTCGATGCGCTCCGTGCCGAAACTGGCCCAGCCAAGGTCGAGGGAACCGCACTCGGGGCAGGCGCTTGGCTTGGGCTCGCTGTAGCCGCAGTAGTGGCAGACGAGGCGGGCGCCCGATTTGTGGTAGGTGAGGGGCACCGAGCAGTGACGGCAGAGTACTTCGGCGCCGCAGGTCTGGCAGATGAGGGTGCGGGCGAAGCCTCGGCGGTTGAGAAAGAGGATGGACTGGCGCTCCGCGCGCTTCGCCTCGGTGATCGCCTCGGCGAGTTCGTCGGAGATGAGCCCCTGGCGGCCGCGCATGTCAATGATCCGCACTTCGGGGAAAGAGCCGCCCGCGGGCCGGTTTGTCAGGTTGAAGCGCGCGATGAGGCCTTCGCCGCACGCCTGCCAGGCTTCGGGCGAGGGCGTGGCGCTCCCCATGACGAGGCGGGCGCATGCGTCGCGGGCGCGGCGCATGGCGATCTGGCGCGCGTGGTAGCGCGGCGTCGTGCCGCTCTTGTAGCCGGTGTCGTGCTCTTCGTCGATGATAATGAGGCCGAGGTCCGGGATGGGCGCGAAGACCGCGCTTCGCGCGCCGATGACGATGCGCGCCTGGCGCGACGCGATGCGGCGCCACTCCGCGAGCTTGCGCGAGGGTGTGAGGCGCGAATGGATGATGGCGCAGCGCTCGCCGAATCGCGCGCGGGCGTCCTGCTCGACCTGGTGGGTGAGAGCGATTTCGGGCACGAGGTAGAGCACGCCGCGGTCGCGGGCCAGGGCCGATTCGGCGAGCTGGAGGAACACTTCAGTCTTGCCGGTGCCGGTCGGGCCATAGAGGTAGAACATGCCCTCAGGGGCGGCGAGAATGCCGTCGAGGGCCGTGCGCTGGCCTTCGGTCAGCGTGAGCGCCGTGCGGCTGAGTTCGACCTCGTCGAACTCTTCGGGAGCCTCCGCG
>JAKALZ010000249.1 GCA_021813065.1 bacterium | reverse complement strand
TGAAGGGTTGCCAGTTCCGATTACACGAGGTATTGATATTCAGAAAGAAAAAATTTACGAACTTCAGAAGCAAGCTTTAGCTCAATATAAAGAACTGGCTGAGCTGAGTAGGATTGTCGATGCACAATTAGACCTCGCCTTATCAAACCCAAAACAAGAAAACCTCGCTGAATTGAAGGGACTCTTTGCAAAGAAACATGCAGTAGATGAAGTCGGGGATGAACTTGAGAAAATAATCGTTCAGACATTTAACGGGCAGTATGATCTGATGGATCGCTGGCTTGTCATTGAGAAAAAATTTACCTCCCTTGAGAAAGTTCTAAAGCTATAACATCTACATATTTAATGTCGATTGTGAATATCGCTAAGGCGCGTCTCGTCTTCTTCTATCCACTCCCTCAGTCGCTCAATACTATCCGATATGCTTCGCAATTTATCTCTATCTTCCTCGATCCATCCAGCTACGCGCTCTGCAAACTCAGAGGAGCGGGAAGATTCAAGTTTCTCGACATTCGATTCTAAATTGGCACGTATGCGCGCATAGGCTTCTGCTGCTTTCTCCAATTTGTCACGATTTGCGCGGATGTTATTTTGTACGCGATCGGCTACATCACTCCTGCGACTCTCTGCCTCAGCTCGTTGCCTTGTCCTCTGCTCCTTATACTGCCCCCAAAACAAGTCATGCGTCTGCCTTACATTTAAGATGCGACCAAAGCATTCATCCTTATGCTCTTTAAGCATTCTGTATTTATTTTCCGATAACATTTTTCCGGCGTCTCTGAGAACCTCACCGTATATTTTCATCGTCTCAACCGTATCACCTGGAAGAAAGAACATGTCCTTGTCTGCCAGCCAGTTATATCTGGCTTTCTCGGCCAATTGCAGAATCTTATCTCTCAGGGCTTCGGAGTCCGCTCGAACGGCACTTCGTTGTTTATTGGCGTGCTCATAGACTTCTGTTCTTAAGTCATTAAATCGTACCCAGGCGATATCTCGGTCCTGCTTTGAGGGGTATCGAACACGACTGTTGAATCCTTCTTGAATCTCCTTCGCTTTTGCAAAAAATGGACCCCAGTCGCGATGCATTACCGATAAAAGGTAATGCCCATCACGGACCCTGTACTGGCTAGTCGCGTCTCTCACCATGTACTCAAGGTCGTTGATAAGGCTATCTAGTTTCGAAGAATCCATTTCTACATATCTTCGATAATAGGTTCAGAGGAAAATAGATTACTCCAAGTCATGATGAGCTCAAAATCCAAAACTAACTATGAGAATGATAGATGTCGTTACGAAGGAAGGTGTGAATCTTTGAAACAGCGTTTTAGCGCTTGCATCATCAAAATATTAGATTCGGAGGGATTGCCTCAAAATGACCGGGCCATTAGGACAAAGGCCACCCTGGTAGGGGTGGCCTAAATGAACAGCACAGCTTCGGTTACATCAACCCTCTCTCCGCAAAGCTCATCACCGCGTTCCCGCCCACGATGAAGTGATCAAGCACCTTGATGTCGACTAGGGCGAGCGCTTGTTTAAGGGTTTGCGTCAGCAATTGATCGGCATTGCTCGGTTCGGCAACGCCTGATGGGTGGTTGTGGGCGAAGACCACGGCCGATGCGTTGAAACGCAGAGCCCGCTTGACCACCTCCCTTGGATACACCGCCGTTTGCGTCAGGGTGCCACGAAAGAGTTCTTCGTATTCGATCAAGCGAAGCTGTGCGTCCAGAAAGAGCGCCATGAATATTTCGTGTTCTCTGCCTAGAAAGCTAAGGCGGAAGAAGTCGCGCATGCTCGCCGGATTCGACAGCGCAGGGCCGCGCTGAAGCTCTTCTTTCAGTGCTCGTAGTACCAGTTCCCGTGCAGCGACAATTCGCGGATGCTGCGGCTTACCAGCTTCATCGCCCAAAATTGTAGCCAAGCTCCGCTCATGCAATTTCTGCGCTGTCTTTTCGCCCACGAGGACGGATAGCAATTCTAAATCGGTGAGATGTTGAGGGGTCATGTCGGATTCCTTTCCTAAAGAACAATCCGACATTCATAGTTAGGCAGAGCCGTCGAAGGCACACGGGGTGAAGATGTGCAGGATCAGCACACACCCGCCCCATGCGACGAAATGGCTAACGCATACGCTGTATCGATGCCGCGCAACCCCGACATTTCATACTTCGGCCGCACCAACCATCACGATCCACACAAAGTATTCGGGATTCGTCAGGCCGATCGGCTGTTCCACGTGTACGCCATTGGGCAGACCGGCACTGGTAAGTCCTCACTGCTGGAAACGCTCGCAATTCAGGACATTCGGGCGGGACGTGGCGTCGGCGTCATCGATCCGCACGGCGATCTGGTCGAGCGCCTAGCAGCGAACATTCCGGAAACCCGACGACCCGATCTCATCTACCTCAACGTTCCCGATCCGACCCAGCCCTACGGATACAACCCGCTGCGCAAGGTGCGCCCCGATCGCATCCCGCTCGCGGCATCGGGCCTTTTGGAAGCCATGAAGAAGCTCTGGCAGCACGAGTGGGGCGTGCGCATGGAACACATCCTGCGCAATTCACTGTATGCCCTGTTGGAGTATGGAGAGGCAACGCTGCCCGACGTGCTGCGAATACTCACCGACAAGGGATTCCGTGGCACGGTTCTCTCGCGCGTCACGAACCAGCAGGTGCGCGAATTCTGGCTCAAGGAATTCCCCAACTACAATCCCCGCTACCGCCAGGAGGCGATCTCGCCGATACAGAACAAGATCGGCGCTTTCCTTGCCGACCCGAAGCTCCACCGCATCCTGACCAATCCTACGGAGGACATCCGAATCCGTCACGCGATGGACGCCGGCAAGATACTGCTCGTGAACCTGTCGCGCGGCTACTTGGGCGAAGACAGCGCCGGCCTGCTCGGCGCGCTTCTCGTCACTACTATCAGCCTGGCGGCATTCAGCCGTAGCGATACGCCCGGAAAGGCCCGTCGCCCGTTTTATCTCTACCTCGACGAGTTTCAGTCATTTACGACCGCCTCGGTGGCGTCGATGGTGTCCGAACTACGCAAATATAAAGTGGCGCTCACCTTGGCCCATCAGCATATGCATCAACTCGAACCCGAGGTCCACCACGCGGTGCTGGGCAATGCCGGCACGGTGATTGCCTTTCGTCTGGGGGCTGAAGATGCGGCGCTGTTTTCAAAGGAGTTCGCACATGCCTTTAACGCCGACGATTTTGTGACACTTCCCAACTACCATACCTACATAAGACTCATGATCGATGGAAGCCCAAGCAAAGCATTCAGTGCGGTGACTCTGCGGCCGGATGAGCTTGACTGGGCTAGTCGATAGGCGGAAGTAGCCACACGGCGAAACTTGCCCCACGTGTCTCAGATTAGTGGCGGTGCCCCATCGCCTATCTTGATCTCTGCCGCTTCCTCGACAAACGATTTCCACTCCTTCGATGGTAGTCCGAGCTGAAGGGCGACTGTCCGCACCGCGGACAGATCGTGTGCGCCGCGAATGTTGAGCAGTGTGCCTCTTCGCCATATTTCATCCCAGTACGCTTGGAAGAAGTCCCGGAAGGGTGCGCCGGACATGCGAAGCGACGGCCGG
>JAKALZ010000248.1:3229-3597 GCA_021813065.1 bacterium | reverse complement strand
TCGCGCAAGCCTACTTCGCGATCGACCTCGAGCCGTAGGTGACGCCGCCCGTGATCTCGAGGCAGGTGCCGTCGAAGGCTTCGTTCTCGACGACCATCGCGATGGCGCGCGCGATCTCTTCGGGCTCGATGAGCCTCGCGATGTGCACATCCTTGAGGATCTCGGCGAGCGCTTCCTGGTTCATGCCTTTGACCATCGGCGTGCCGACGTAGCCAGGCGCGATGCTCATGACGCGGATGCCCTTGATGCCCTTCATCTGGAACTCGCCCGCGAGAATGCGCGGCCAGATCGCCACGGCTGCCTTGGTGGATGAATAATTGATCTGCCCGACCTGGCCGACCTTGTTCACGCTCGAAATCGTGAAGAGC
>JAKALZ010000248.1:0-3219 GCA_021813065.1 bacterium | reverse complement strand
AGCACGCCCTGCCACTTGTGGTCGACCATGCGGCGCGCGGCCTCGCGGAGCGTAATGAAGGAGCCGATGAGGTTGACTTCGATCACCGCGCGGAACTGGTCCGACTCCATGACACGCTTCACCTTGCCGGTCTCCTTGTCGGTGTTGATCACCACGCCGTCGCGGATGATGCCCGCGCAGGGAACCACGACATTGATCGCGCCGAAGTTCGCCACCGCCGCGTCCATGAGCGCCGCGACATCGACATCTTTGGTAACGTCGGTCTTAAGCCCTGCTACCGCGCCACCCGCTGCCTTTATTTCTCCGACCACGCGATCGATGCTCTCCTGAACCACGTCGCCGATCATCACCTTCGCGCCCTGCGACGCGAAATATTTCGCGACAGTCTCTCCTATACCGCTCGCGCCGCCCGTCACCACCGCGACAACTTCCTTCAATTTCATATTCGCATCCTCCATATTATACTGACTGCGGTCATTGAACTTGGTTATTTTTACACGACTTTTCGTACCTGTCAACAATAATTCTCATTGACTGCACAAGAAAATCCCGCTATCCTGAAGCTCGAGAGAACATTGAATGAAAGAACAATCCCCTCTCAGCAAGCGAAAACTCCAGGCGCTCGAAACCCGCACACGCATCCTCGAGAGCGCGCTCTCGCGCTTCCGCGAGAAGGGTTTCGACCAGGTCTCCATCGACGAGATCACTTCCTCGGCCGGCGTCTCCAAGGGATCATTCTACACCTACTTTCAGACCAAGAGCGATATCATCATTGAAGAGTTCAGGCTGATCGACGGCTTCTACGAGAAAAAGGAGGCCGCGATCCTCCGCGAGCCAGACGCGGCGGCTCGTCTCACCGCGTTCACGAAGCATCAGCTCGACTACATTCGCAAAAACCTTGGTTTTCGCACGCTCTCGATTCTTTACATCAACCAAATGTCGACATTTTACGAACAGAAAATTCTCCCCAACCGCGAACGCACTCTCGTGCGCATCGTGTCGAGAATTATCACGGAAGGGCAGACTGTGGGTCAGGTTCGCGCAGGAGATCCGGTAGAACTCGCCGGCTGGATGAACCGCTGCATGCGCGGGTTCTTTCTCGATTGGGCTATTTCGAAAGGCGAAATCGATATCCGCAAGGATGGAATGCGCTTTTTCAGCGGCTTCGTGCTTCCAGCTCTCACTGTTGGGGCACGCTTGGAGAGCACGAAGCCATAACCGACGCGCCGAAGAGGCGGCGCGATCCATGCAAGGAGGCAGAAATGGCTCGATATCGCAACCTCGTATTCAAAGGCGGCGGCGTACGCGGAATCGCCTACATCGGCGCTCTGAAGTATCTCTACGAGCGTGGCGCCATGCGCGATATAGAGCGAGTCGCCGGCACCTCGGCGGGCGCGATCACCGCGCTTGGCGTCTGTCTCTACCCCACGGATTTCCCGCGCTTCAAGACGCTCGCCGACAGCCTCGACTACCGCAAAGTTCCCGCCGAAGATGATACCCGCACTCCAGCGATCACCAACAAGCGTATCCTTTCTCTCATCGAGCGCTCGCGCGAACTTTCAATTTTCAAGAACCTCCAGTGCTCAATCCGTCTTCTCCAAGAGAAAGGCTGGTACTCGAGCGACTTCTTGTATCGGTGGCTCAGGTCGGTCATCGCCGAGCGCTTTGAGGTATCAAAGGATTCGTACACCTTCGCTGACTTCGCCAACCCGGCACTCCACCGAGACCAACAGCCTTTCATCGAGCTTTACATTACCGGCACCGATGTCACGAACCGCACGCCTCGACTCTTTTCGCTCGAAACAACTCCCGACATGGAAGTCGCCCTCGCAGTGCGCATCTCAATGTCGATCCCTCTCTTCTTCGAGGCCATCCCCTACCAGTACCCAGGCACCAAGGAGCCGCAGTTCTATGTCGATGGCGGCATCATGTGGAACTATCCGGTCAATCTCTTCGATGATAAAAAATACGCGCGCAAGCTCACCGATGGCGCGAACGAAGAAACCCTGGGCCTTTTTCTCTACACACCTCCCGGAAAGTCGCGCTACAAGCCTGTGAAGTCCATGCTCGACCACATGGAGGCTATCTTCGAGAGTATCTCCGTAGTCCAGGAGCACCTCGTCATCAAAACCGAAAAGGACTATTCCAGAACAGTCTTTATCGACGACTGCGGCATCGAGGCGACCGATTTCGATATCCAGGCCGACGACAAGAAGTACCGCGAGCTCTTTGAGTCCGGGTACTCGGCGACAAAGTCCTTCTTCGAGACGCGCACCGAGTGGTCCAAGTTCTTCAGCGCCCTCAAGGAGCGCTTTGGCTGGCAAGATTGATCCTGCAACGCGCCGCATCGCTGTGCTGCTCTCCTTGTACTAACCTCGGCTTAAATAGTATTATGAACGTATGCTCAAAACTCAAGAGCTAAAGGAGTAACCCATGGGACTTATCCCAGAAAAAAAAATCAATCCTTCCATCAAGCGTGTCATTGGCGTCATAAGCGGTAAAGGAGGCGTCGGCAAATCGATGGTAGCCTCGCTGCTCGCCGAGACACTCGCGTCGAGAGGAAACCGCGTCGGGATTTTTGACGCGGACATCACTGGCCCGAGTATCCCCCGAATGCTCGGCATCGACGCCTTCCGGGGTGAATCGGACGGTGAGCATCTCTTCCCCGTCGAAAGCGAAGAGGGCATCAAAGTAATCTCGATCAATCTTTTCAATGAAGATGAAGACACGCCGGTGATCTGGCGCGGGCCGCTCCTCGCAAAAGTGATCGACCAGTTCTGGTCGGATACGATCTGGGGAGACCTCGATTATCTCATCATCGATTTTCCCCCGGGCACCTCGGACGTCTCTCTAACTGCCTTCCAAACCATTCCGTTCGCGGGCCTCATCGTCGTTGCGACACCGCAGGACGTGTACGCGCAATGCGACATGGTGATGCACGTGAAAGAGCCGCAACCCTGCGAATACGGTCTGATCCGCCGCGGCCAGATCCTGTTCACCTATCTGCACCTCGCGGCGGATCCGGAGCAGGCGAAAGGGCTCCTCGCCTCCGGCTGCACGGCGATCGCCTACGAGACGGTCACCGACGCCAAGGGCGGCCTGCCCCTGCTGGCGCCGATGAGCGAAGTTGCTGGACGGCTGGCCATCGAAGCTGCGGCAATTGCGCTGCGCCGTCCGACGGGCGGTCGCGGCGTCCTGATGGGTGGCGTTCCGGGCGTG
>JAKALZ010000247.1 GCA_021813065.1 bacterium | reverse complement strand
CAACAATCCCCTCAGCTCTATCCTGACGAATGTGCAGAATCTCATGCATGCAGAGAAAGAGCTCGACCGACTCGAAGACCTCCGCCTTGTCGAACAGGAAACAAAGCGCATCGCGCGCATTGTGCGCAACCTGCTCGAATTCTCGTCTTCGCCGCGCACGGGACCCTCAGAGACGGACATCAACGCCTGCATCCGCGTCACCCTCCGCCTCCTCGACTATGCGTTCAAAAGCGTTGGCGGCATTTCAATTCACACCAACTTCGACACCGCGATCCCTCCTGCCGCGATCGGCGAGGATGAGTGCAAGCAGGTTCTGCTCAATCTCATCAAGAATTCGCTCGACGCTATGGGAAGTTCAGGTTCGATACGGATTGAAACTTCATTCGACGCCGCACAATCTGTGGTACAATGCAGCGTTGCTGACACAGGACGCGGCATTCCCAAAGAGCTTTTGTCCCGAGTCTTCGATCCATTTTTTTCGACAAAGGGCGACGAGGGCAACAGCGGGCTCGGGCTCTCCGTGGTCTACGGACTGGTGTCGAAATTCAAAGGAAATATCGAGATAGAGAGCGAGGAGGGCGCTGGCACCATCGTGCGCATAAGCTTGCCCGCTGCTCGCCCTGGAGCATGAACGATGATGAAAAGGGCGACGATTCTCGTCGTGGACGACGAAGAGGGGATACGTCACGGCCTCTCGCGGTTTTTCGAGCGCGAGGGATACGCGGTGGAGGCAGCTGAGGATGCTGCTAGCGCGGCAACGGTCGTTGCTCGGGCAAAAATCGACATCGCGGTGCTCGATCTGCGCCTCAAGGGCTCCGTGGGAGGCCTCGACCTGCTCGCGCGTCTCAAGACCGAGGACCCCGAGCTGCCGGTCATCATCATCACGGGCTACGGGAGCATCGAATCCGCGATCGACGCGATGAAGCGCGGTGCTTCAGACTACATTTTAAAACCTGTCGACAACGAGGCGCTCCTCGCGCTTGTACGGCGAAATCTCGAAGTGGCCCAGCTCAAGCGCGACAATCGCTACCTCAAGAACGCACTTTACCAGAAGGAGTACCAACGGCAGATCATCACAAAATCGCCAGAAATCCTCGCCATCATGGCAAAACTCGACAGCGTGAAAGACAGCACCGCGCCTATACTCATCATGGGTGAGAGCGGGGTGGGGAAAGAAGTTTTCGCGCGCTACATCCACTTCACGGGCAACCGAGGCGCGTCTCCCTTCGTGAGCATCAACTGCGCGGCACTTTCAGAAGATCTCCTCCTGAGCGAGCTCTTTGGGCACGAGAAAGGCGCCTTTACCGGGGCGATCGAGCGAAAAACAGGCAAGTTCGAGCTCGCGCACGGGGGCACGCTCTTTCTCGACGAGATCGGCGATATGTCACCCACGATCCAGGCGAAGCTCCTCCGCGTGATCGAGGAGAACAGCTTCGAACGCGTGGGCGGCACCAAACGCATCTCTGTCGATCTGCGCATCGTCGCGGCGACGAACCACGACATCCACGAACTCATTCGCGCGAACAAATTCCGTGGCGACCTCTACTATCGCATCGCGACCGTGGAGATCAACCTGCCGCCTCTGCGCCAGCGCGCCCAGGACATCCCGTATCTGGCTGAATTTTTTATCGGGCTCTACGCCGAGCGCTACCACAAGCGCATCGACGGCATACATCCCGAAGTGATGCGCCGCTGGCTCGAGTACTCGTGGCCGGGCAACATCCGCGAGTTGCAGAACGTCATCCACCAGGCGGTGCTCCTGTGCACGGGCTCAAGGATCGAGAGCGATTCTCTCGCGAAGGGCGCCGTACCGGGAGGCATGGCGGCACAGGTCGACGGTTCCCGCGAACCTGCCCTCTTAAAGGAGGGCTCTGGCGCCGCCGTGGCATCCTATGAAAAGCGGCGCATCGAGGCCGCGCTCGCCGAGGCGGGCGGCAACAAGAGCCACGCGGCTCGCGCGCTCGGCGTAACCCGCAAAACCCTCGCGAAAAAGATCCGGCGCTATTCGATCGGCGCGCCTGGAGACGGCGCATGCTGACCATATCAGGCACAGGCTGCGCCCTCATGGACTATCTCTACGCGGACACCAGACTCGATTCGCCAACATTTCTGAAGTATCGCTCGCGCGAAGCGGGCGATGGCGGACTTGAGCCCGGAAAACTCGTTTTTGTGGAAGATTTGGAGCGTTTCGCGAACGCGATGGTCCAGCATGACACCGCGCGGGAATCGAGACAGCCAGTCGCAATGGCGACGCCATCGGACCAGCGCCCCTTCGACTTGATTCTGCGCGAACTCAACGGCGGGCGCGCACCCGACCACGCGAATCTCGGCGGCCCCTCCATCGTCGCGCTTATCCACGCGGCGCAGATGCTTGAAGGAAACGATGCGCGCGTCCGCTTCTTCGGCGCGCGCGGCAACGACGCGACCGGCGACGAGATCGCGCG
Source organism: bacterium (assembly GCA_021813065.1). Taxonomy (GTDB): domain Bacteria; phylum Spirochaetota; class Spirochaetia; order Treponematales; family Rectinemataceae; genus Rectinema. The sequence goes on along the minus strand of JAKALZ010000247.1, from coordinate 1,177 downwards.
AAGGGCGGCAGGTGCGCCGCTGGACATGTCGGGATGCGTCGTGCTCGATGGGCCGACACCCTTCACACGCGTGTTTTCCGACCCTACCTTCGACCGCGGCCATGGCGAGCGCACCTTTGTGAACGAACTCGGCGTCGCGGCGCAATTCGGACCCGAGCAGCTGCCGAATCGCTTTTTCGATGCCGACATTGTCGCCTTCGGAGGAACCGCGCTCGTGCCGCGCATCCACGAGCGCCTCGGCGCGCTCTGCGAAAGGGCGAAGCGCGGCGGCTCGATCGTCGTGGTCAATACCGTATTCGATTTTAAGAGCGAGGCGCGGATAGCCGCCTCCGAGCGGACCGGGCGCGAGCGTACCAGGGGTGGCTGGCGCTGGCCGCTTGGTGCCGACGACGGAACGTACCGTCACATCGACCTCCTCGTGGTAGACCGAGAGGAGGCGCTGAAACTGAGCGGCGCGCGCGATACCAGCGCCGCGCTGGCGTTTTTCAGGGCCATGGGCGCGGGCGCGGCGGTCGTGACCGACGGCGCGCGCGATATCCGATTCTACTCAAATGGCGGGCTGTTCGCGCCGATCGACAGTGGCGCCTTGCCGGTTTCGGCGGAAGTGGCGAGGGTGCTGCGCTCGGCAACGCGCCCGCCCGGCGATACGACGGGGTGCGGCGACAATTTTGTTGGCGGGCTCCTGAGCGCGGTGGCGGCGCAGCTTGGGGCGGGCGCGCCGCGCGGAAAACTCGACATGGTGGAGGCGTGCTCCGACGCGATTGTCGCGGGCGGATTCGCCTGCTTCTACCTCGGCGGCACCTACTTCGAGGCGGTGCCTGGCGAGAAGCGCCGCCGCATGGATCCGCTCCAAAAGCTCTATCGCGCGCAGCGCGGGAGGCTATAAGCCGTGGGCTATATCGTACAGTTTGGCGCGGGCAAAATTGGCCGCTCATTCATTGGGCAACTTTTTGCGCAGAGCGGCTACGAGGTGATTTTTGTCGATGTCGCGGCTCCGATCGTGAGCGCTCTCAACGCGCGTGGCGAGTACCGCGTCGTCATCAAGCGAAACGGCAAGAGCGACGAGGTCATTTTCGTGCGCAATGTGCGCGCCATCGACGGGAACGACACCGAAGCGGTCGCGCGCGCCGTCGCGGACGCCGAGTACGTCTCGACAAGCGTCGGCCTCGGCGCGCTC
>JAKALZ010000246.1 GCA_021813065.1 bacterium | reverse complement strand
TACCCGCCGGCTACGCGCTCGCTAAGTACAAGATACCCTTCGGTACGATCCTGCTCTTTTTATTCCTGTTGCCGAACGCGTTCCCGCAACAGCCTGTTTTCGTGAACATCCTGCAAACCTTCACCCGCATCGGGCTTTCCGGAACCGTTCCGGGCGTCATGCTCATCCATATTCTCGTGGGGCTCGTGTATGGCGTGTGGATCACGAACGCGACCTTCCGCTCGATACCTCCGAGTCTCGAAGAAGCGGCGCGCAGCGTCGGCGCAACCGGTTTTCAGGCATTCTACAGAATCGCGCTGCCGCTCGCGGCGCCGGGACTTTTTTCGAGTGCGGTCTTCGTGTTCCTGACATCGCTGGACGAATTTACGGGAACATTCTTTATCGGCTTGCCCTTCATCAACACACTGCCGCTCACGCTCTACTCGTCGAGCGGCTACAACATGCATTTCGCATCGGTCATCGCGCTCCTGCTGCTCATCCCGAGCGTCGTCTTCATGTTGCTCATCCAGAAAGTGCTGAAAGCCGAATATGTCGGCGGCATGGGCTGATCCACGGGAAAGGGGAATACTTCTATGGCTGAATTGATGCTCAAAGATTTAGTGATTAAATATGGTAAAGTGACCGCGCTGAACAGACTCAACCTGACGATAAAGGATGGCGAGCTTGTGACGCTCCTCGGCCCGTCCGGTTGCGGAAAAACCACGACTCTGCGCTCGGTCTCGGGATTCCTGCCAGTGCAAGGCGGCGATATTTTCCTGAACGGTAAACGGATCACCGACATCGCTCCCGAAAAACGGGGCATCGGTCTCGTGTTCCAGAACTACGCGCTCTGGCCGCACATGACCGTGTTCAAGAACCTCGCGTTCGGTCTCGAACTGCGGAAAATCCCGGCCGAAGAGATCAAGAAACGCGTCGCGACGGTGCTTGCCTCCGTGAAAATGGACGAATACGCCGATCGCTACCCTCGCCAGATGTCGGGCGGCCAGCAGCAGCGCATCGCGCTCGCGCGGGCTATTGTGCTCGAGCCGGACATCCTTCTTCTGGACGAACCCCTGTCGAACCTCGACGCGCTGCTGCGCGAACAGATGCGCTTCGAGATCGCCGCCATCCACCAGCGGCTCGGCATCACCACGATGTACGTTACCCACGACCAGACCGAGGCGATGGTGATCTCCGACCGCATCGTCGTGATGCGGAATGGCGTGGTGATGCAGGAGGGCCCGCCCGAAGAGATCTACATGCGCCCCCGCAACAAGTTCGTGGCGGGCTTCATGGGCACGACCTGCTTCGTCGAAGGCGCCGTGGTCGAGGTCAACGGCGGGCGCTGCGCGATCAAAACCGAAGACGGGCTCGAACTACGAGGAGTCGGCACCGACCTCAAGCTCGGCGAAAAAGCCTTCGCGGCGATTCGCCCCGAGTACATCGCGCTCGATTCGCGCGCGCGGCAAGCCTCAGGTTCTTCCGACATCAACCGCTTCAAAGCGAAGGTCGACCGGTCGAATTTCACGGGCGAGCTCTTCGACTACCAGCTCAAGCTGGGCAGGCATTTTATCAGGGCGAAAGAATACGAGGCGAAAGTCCTCTTCGAACTCGGCAACGACATCGAGATCAAGATCGATGAGGACCGCCTGCCCATTGTGCGCGACAGCGATCTCGAGGCAGCGGCGGTATGAGAATCTGCTTTTTCGGCACCTCGAGCGCGATACCGAGCGCGGGAAACGGCTACACCTCATTCGTGGTCGAACTCGCGGGGCGCGTGGTGCTTGTCGACACGGGCGACAACGCGCTGAGCCGAATGCTCGACCTCAAGATCGATCCGACACAGTTCGACGCGATCGTGCTCACGCACGAGCACGCCGATCACCTCGGTTCCTTCCCCGCCCTCATCGCGGCCCTCGAGTGCATGAATCGAAGCAAAGCGCTCACGATAATCCTGCCGCCTACGCTCACGCCCCGAGTGCTGAAGCTCCTCGCCCTCTTCGACTATTACCCGGAGCGGCTGGGCTTTGAACTGTCGTTCGCGTCGGAGTGGGCAGTGTCGGGCGGAACTGACACGTCGCGTGGTGGCGCACGCGTCGAACTGCTGCCGGGGAATCATAGCGAATTCACCATGATGACCAGATTCATAGCCGAAGACGGGGCTTTGCTCTATACTTCCGACATCCGTTACAGATCGGGACAATACGCGGCCCCCGCGCGCGGTTGCGACGCTATGATCCACGAAGCGACGTATTCCAGCTTGACACTTCCTGCCGAAACGAGGCACAGTTCCGCGCTCGAGGCGGGGAGGGCGGCCTAGGAAGCATCTGTTCGCCAGCTATTTCTCTGCCATTTCCAGAGCGACGCGTACACGAATCCGAATGAGGCGGCGGAAGAAGCGGCTCGCGCGTTTGGCGGGAGCATCACGGTTCCCAGGCTCATGAGATGGTATACAATTCAGGTGAAATGAAGAACAGGAATGTGACGATCGAAGATGTCGCGCGCGTCTGCGGCCTGTCGAGGGCCACGGTGTCGCGCGTCATCAACGGCGAGGCGAATGTGAAGCCGCTCACGGTGGAGAAGGTCAATCAGGCTATCAGCGAGCTCGGCTACCACCCGAACATTCACGCCCAGGCGCTCTCGGGCGGAGGCGCGCGCACGGTCGGCATCATGCTGCCGAAAACCTGGCGCTCCTACTACTCCTCGCTGCTTTCGGGCATCGAAGAGATCGCCGCGAAGGAGGGATATTACGCCCTCGTGATGACACGCGACTATCTGAACAGCTCGGAGCGGATTTTTGAGGAAGGGCGCGTCGACGGCTTTATTTTCCGCAACATGGATCGTGTAAAGGAGCACGAAAAACTCCTCTCCAAGCTTCAAAAAAAGAATATCCCCTTTGTGCTGATCGGGAATCCGCTGCGCGACTATCCTGCGATCACCATCGACAATGTCGGCGGCGGCAGAACGGTGGCCCAGCACTTCGCCGAGCACGGTTATAAGAAAGTCATCTTCCTGAGCGGGCCGAAGGACAACATCGACTCGAACGACCGCTACTTCGGCTTCAGAATAGGCTTCGAAGAGCGCGGCATGGACCCGGAGGGCATACTCCGGCTCCAAGGCGACTACTCGACCAAGAGCGGATTCAACGCGGTGAGCGAAGTGGTTCCCCTCTATAGACCGGACGCGATTTTCGCGGCGAACGACCGCATGGCCCTCGGCGCCATGCTCTGCCTGCATAAGAGCGGCCTGCGCGTGCCCGAAGACATCGCGGTGGCAGGCTTCGACGATTCGTACTTCGCGAAGTATGTGACACCGGCGCTGACGACAGTGCGCCAGCCTTTCCGGGAGATGGGCACGACCGCGATGAAAGAACTCTGCTCGATGCTGGGCAGCGGCTCGCCGCGCGGAGGCAAGATCATCCTGCCAGCCGAGTTCGTGGTGCGAGCGTCCTGCGGCTGCCCCTACAGCCACGACGAGTCGCTCGACGTGCTCGATTCGGATGAGAATAACGAATAATTTCTGACGAACGCGGATTTGCGGTCTCACGACCGCACGCAGGCACGCATGGGCGCGCGTGGATGTGGGCGGGTGTGCGCGCGGCGCACGGATCGCGCACGGGCGCATAGGCTGGGTCCGCGCGCGCCTTACGCGGCGTTCTCCTTAAGCCGCGTCGCGAGCAGCGCCGAGGCGGCGAGCAG
>JAKALZ010000245.1 GCA_021813065.1 bacterium | reverse complement strand
CGAGAGAGGTCGACTATTCACAGTGGTACATCGACATCATCCTGAACGCTAAGCTTGCGGACTACTCGCCCGTCAAGGGCAGCATGGTGATCCGACCGCGCGGTTATGCGATCTGGGAAAAAATCCGCGATGAATTCGACCGGCGCTTCAAGGAGACCGGTCACGAAAACGCATATTTCCCCCTCCTCATCCCGATGAGCTTCCTTAAAAAAGAAGCCGAACACGTCGAGGGATTCGCTCCCGAGCTCGCGGTGGTAACGCATGGCGGCGGCGAGGAACTCGAAGAGCCCTACTGCATACGCCCAACGAGCGAGACCATCATCTGGGCGATGTACCGCAAATGGATCCAATCGTGGCGCGATCTGCCGCTCCTCATCAACCAGTGGGCAAATGTCATGCGCTGGGAAAAGCGTACGCGCCTTTTTTTGCGCACCTCGGAATTCCTCTGGCAGGAGGGCCACACCGCCCACGAGACCGAAAAGGAGGCGCGCGAAGAGACGCTCCGCATGCTCGAAGTATACCGCGATGTAGTCGAACGCTATCTTGCGGTACCCGTCGTTCCCGGCATGAAGAGCGAGAGCGAGAAATTCGCCGGCGCGGTCGAGACCTACACCATCGAAGCGATGATGCAGGACAAGAAGGCGCTTCAGGCGGGCACAAGCCACTTCCTCGGCCAGAACTTCGCCCGCGCCTTCGACGTGCGGTTCCAGAACCGCCAGGGCGAGCTCGATTACGTATGGGCAACGAGCTGGGGCGTTTCGACGCGCCTCGTGGGCGCCGTCATCATGACGCACTCCGACAACAAGGGGCTTGTGCTGCCCCCGACACTCTCGCCCGAAGACGCGGTAATCATCCCCATCTACCGCAACGATTCAAAGACGGCAGTCACCGCCTACGCCGAGAAGCTGCAGGCTGAACTCAAAGCCGCCGGCTTCAAGGTGGTGATCGACATCGACGACTCGTCCAGCCCCGGCTGGAAGTTCGCCGAGTGGGAAATGAAGGGCACGCCCGTGCGCATCGAGCTCGGTCCCCGCGATATGCAATCCGGGCAAGTCGTCATGGTCCGCCGCGACACCGGCGAAAAGCTCTTTGTGCCTGCCGCGCAGGTTCCCGCAAAACTCAAAGAGCTGCAGGGCATCATCCAGAGCTCGCTCTTCGAGCGCGCCAAGGCCTTCCGCGACGCGAACATCGTTCCGGTGGCGGATCTGGACGGGCTCATCGAATTTTTCGGCGCGGAGACCGCCGGCACAAGCGGCGCCAAGGGTGGCTTCGCGGAGGCGCTGTGGTGCGGTTCGGCGAGCTGCGAAGCTTCGCTCAAGGAAAAGACTAAGGCGACCCTGCGCTGCCTGCCGCTTGGAAAGCAGGAACACGTCGAAGGGAAATGCGCGATCTGCGGAGCCCCCGCGAAGTACCGCGCGCTCTTCGCAAGAAACTATTGATCAATGGATTCGTGGGCCTCGCTCACCATGAACGGCCCGCATCTCCGCGTTCATTGGTCCGCGATACCAATAGAAACGCGGCCAGGCTCATCGCCCGGCCGCGTTTCTTGTATGCGCGCTTCGACTAGAACGTGAACGCGCAGTGTCATGCGGCGCGCCACGATCTCAAACCCTCAGAGGCCGCCCCCCGAGGAGCTCGTCCAGAGGTCCTGCACATAGAAATTGACCGCGTCCTTCTGCGATGAGGCAAGCACGACTTGACTCTGCTGACTGCCTGCCGTAGTGAGGCTGACCGCCACTGGAGTCTGCGTCGAAGACCACGAATCAATGAGCGCTACATCGCTTGAACCGCGGCTATTCCACGCGATGCCGATCCAAAAGCTCGCCGCCGCCGCGACCGCCAGGGTCGCCGCCGAGAAGAGGTAGCGCCGCACTTTTTTCGGCTGTTGATCCGCTTTCTTGTAGACCTGGGCGAAATCGGGGAAGGAGGAAGAGGAAGCCATCGCGGCATCCCTTATCGCGCTCTTGAAATCGATAGTCTTTTTTTCAGTGGAGCTCATATCCCATCTCCCTGAGCAATACGCTCATTTTGTCTCTCGCGCGGAAAAGCCGCGACTTGATCGTTCCCACCGGCATTCCATACATAGTGCTCAGCTCTGAAAGCCCCTTATCCTCAACTTCGTGGAGATAGAGCATGGCGCGGTCGTCCGGATCAAGCTGCCGCATGGCTTGGGCGAGCATCTGGCTCGCCTCCTGCCGCAGGGCATTGGCTTCTCCAGCCGCGTGGGGGCTCTCGAAGCCCATCGTGTCGAACTCTTCAACCTGAATGCTCCTCGAGTGATGCCGCGCGTGGGAGCGCATCACATCGGCGCTCGTGGTGCGACAAATACCATAGAGATAGCCGCCAAGGGGACTCTCTCTGCGCCAGCGCGGCAAAGCCTTGTAGATCCGGATGAGCGATTCCTGGGCAGCTTCTTCGGCGAGCTCGGGGTCGAAACCGACAAAAGACGAGCAGTAGCCTCGGATGCGATCCCACCAGCGCCACATCAGGCGCTCGAAAGATCCTTTATCGCCCTTGGAGGCACTCGCGGCGAGCTCAAGATCGAGCGCTTCATCTGGCGCGGCGGAACGCTGAACGCCTTCGCGCGAGACCGGGTCGAGACGACCTGTATCCTTCTTTTCCTGGCTCATGCTCCACACCAATACACTGTCATACATAGTAATATACTGCTTTTAAAGTTTGAACCCTACATGATGCGCCGAAGCGCGGCGAGAAGTCTGGAGTATCGATTGGCTTCCTGGGTGCTCAGGCCTTTGGCGCTGAAAGAATTCGCGAATTTACCAGCTCGCTCGGACATGCGCGCTTCCCGAACCAAGAGCAGAATGGACTGCCAGCGATCTTCGCCGAATACGCTGCGGATCGCCACCTGACGCTTGATCTGGATCATGCGCACATCCTTCTCATACGTGAGGCTCGCGGTAATCGCGCTCTCGATCGCACCCATATCCGGAGCTGCATCGAGGAGGAGATTCGCGACCTTCGTCTGGAGAATGGTGATCTCATTCTGTGATTTCTCAAGGTTGATTTCGTCGGTTTCGAGAATTTTGTCGAGTTTATTCAGGTCTTCATCAGTGAGATTGAGGCTTTTGAACAGCTCGCGCACGGCCGCCTGTCCCATGATCCCTTGCGAGCCCATCCCCATGCCCATGCCTGGTCCGCCCTGCGCGCTCAACGTAGGAACACTTACGAGCACCACAACCGCCCAAAAGCATAGAGCTGCGAAAACCCTCATCCTCTTTATGCTCATCAAAATCCTCCATCTCGAGCTTGTATCAAAAGGCTATCACATCTGAAAATAGCCAATCTCCTAAATAAATGTCGCTCAATTCACCATTTCGGTTCCAAAATTATAGCACAGCAAAAAAAACCGCCCAGCGGCATGCGCTGGGCGGCCCTTCCATGCTTCTGTGTATAGAATTATTTGGCTGAGGAAGCCTGGAAAATGGCGTTGATATCCACGATGGTCTGAGCGCGGATCTCCTGAATCTGCTTCTGGAGATCGGCGATCTTGGCGATGTCGGCATCGATCTTCGCCTTGTCGGGGCTCGCGCTCCAAAGCTGAGTGTTGAGGTCAAGCCTCACAGTGCTCACTTCATTCTGAAGGGGAAGCACTTTTGTCGCGGAATCCTGCACGATCTTGTCAACTTTCGCCTTGTCCGCGGTCGAGAGTTTCTGGTA
>JAKALZ010000244.1 GCA_021813065.1 bacterium | reverse complement strand
ATCCAGCCTGCTGAAAATCATCGCCGGCGAGAGCTACGCCGATGCTGGCGAAGTGTGGCGCGCACCAGGCCTGAAGCTCGCCTATGTGCCACAGGAGCCGCAGTTCCAGCCCGGCCACAGCGTGTTCGAGGCGGTGGCGGAAGGCATCGGCGCGGCACAGGCGCTGCTGGCCGAATACCATGCCGTGGCGCATGCCATGGCGGAAGGCGATGAAACGGTGTACCCCGACTTCGAGCGGCTGTCGAAAGACTGAAATTCAACGGGAGTTTCCATGTCCGGAACGCTTGTGCTTGTCCGCCACGGTGAGAGCGAGTGGAACCGCGAGAACAGATTCACGGGATGGACCGATGTCGATCTCAGTCCAAAAGGCGTCGATGAGGCAATATCGAGCGGCGTGGCGCTGAGAAAAGGCGGCTTCACTTTTGATATCGCCTACACTTCCGTGCTGAAGCGCGCGGTGCGTACACTCAATTTCATCTTAGACGAATTGGATCTGCAATGGCTTCCCGTAAAAAAGGAGTGGCGCCTCAACGAGCGGCACTATGGAGCGCTCCAGGGGCTCAATAAAGCTGAGACCGCCAAGAAATTCGGCGACGAGCAGGTGCATATCTGGCGGCGCAGCTTTGACATCCAACCGCCAACACTCACTCCAGACGACGAACGCTTTCCCGGAAAGGACAGGCGATACGCAGAGCTTTCCGCCTCAGAACTGCCGCTCGCGGAGAGCCTCAAGGACACCATCGCGCGCTTCATGCCGCTCTGGCACGACGCGATTGCCCCGGATATCAGAAATGGAAAGCGCATCATAATCGCGGCGCACGGCAATTCGCTGCGAGCCCTCGTAAAGTATCTCGATGGGATAAGCGATGAGGCGATCGTCGATCTCAATATCCCCACGGGAATTCCTCTTGTCTACGAGCTCGACGAGACTCTGAAGCCCCTGCGCCACTACTACCTCGCCGACGAGAACGTGGTAAAAGCGGCGGCTGAGGCTGTCGCACATCAGGGAAAATCGAAGTAGAATACTGCTCCATTGGAGACTCGGAGCAGGTGATTATTTTTATTGTCGTGGTGAGCGCGCTGCTCGCCGCCGCCGGAATCGCGGAATATCGGATTCACACATCTCGACTCGAAAAGATTCCCATTCGCATACTCGTGAATGGTACGCGCGGAAAATCCACGGTAACGCGGCTCATCGCGGCGGGCTTGGCGGAGGGTGGGTTGTGTGTGTGCGCCAAGACAACGGGTTCAGCGGCGAGACTCATTCTGCCCGATCTCTCGGAGGAGCCGATCCGAAGGCGTCGCGGCGCGACAATCATGGAGCATACGTGGTTCGTGCAAAGAGCGCTCGGTGTGGGGGCCCAGGCGATTGTGGCTGAATGCATGGCCATTCAGCCGGAAACCATCAGGACGCTCGAGCGACGGCTTGCGCGCTCGACAATTGGTGTTATCACGAATGTTCGGGCTGATCATATAGATACGATGGGCGTGGAACTCGAGCAAGTGGCGGAGACGCTCGCGCTGTCGGTGCCGGAGCGCGGGCGGCTATTTGTGGGGGCTGGGGGTTTGGACGAGGGGCTGAAGGCGGTTTTCGCGCGTGCGGGGCAGAGGCATGCATCGAATTTTGCGCGCACAGCGAATATTGCGCGCACAGGGGAAACGAAATTCATTGCGGTGGATGAGTCCGTGGAGTCGATGTGTGAGCGCTTTGCGTACCCGATGTTCGCTGAGAACCTCGCGCTCGCGCTGGCGGTGTGCGAGGAGTGCGGTGTAGGCCGCGATGTGGCGTTGCGCGGGATGCTGAAGGTTCATGCTGATCCAGGAGTACGCGCTTCGATGGAGTTTGCGTGGCGCGGCATGAAAGTGCGCGCGGTAAACGCGTTCGCCGCGAACGACGCGCAGTCGACGCTTGAACTGTGGCAAAAGGAGTTGGCGGGTCTAGAGAGGGTGGAGGCCTCAGCCACAACAGCTGCCCCCAGCGCTTCGTGTGCCCGCGCCGCTGATGTTCGCGGCCGCATTCTTGTGTTCAATCACCGCGATGACCGCGCGTGGCGCGCTTTCCAGCTTGCTGAGATCGCGGAAGGAATCAGCGCTGACGCGGTTATCGTGTTTGGCATGAGCGACTGGCTCGCGCGGAGAATAGTGCGAGAACGTTCGCGGGGAGGAGCAACAGGACGCGCGGTGTACGGCGCCGCGATGAGCAAGGACATAGCAGAAGCGTCGCACAGGGGTCAGACCCCCGAAATTCGCGTTTTGAAAGCCTCTGAAGCCGGCGCGGAGGCTGTTTTAGAGGCCGCACTCGAGATGTTTCCGACGCAAGCCGATGGCGTCGACATTCTCTTCGCGGGCAATATCAAGGGGCCTGGGATGGTACTGACAGAATCGCTCGACGCCATGCGCGTCTCGAGCATGCGGAGGGTGTAGTGGCTGGTGTCACAATCGTCGTTTCAATCGTACTCGGTTTTCTCTTCGGTGAAGCCACGGGGTGGCTCTCCGGCGGCCTCGTAGCGCCAGGCTACCTCGCGCTCTACGTTGATCAGCCCCTGCGCATTCTCATGACATGGATCGCCGCGATGCTTGCGCTTCTAGCGGTAAAACTGCTGTCGCGCGTCACGATTCTCTTTGGGCGACGGCGATTCATGGCCTTTATTCTGGCGGGGATTCTGGCTGGCGCATTCTTGGACGCGCTTACCGGATGGCTTCCTACCGGGGTGCTAGAGCTACGCGCGATCGGTTATGTGGTGCCGGGGCTCATCGCGAACGATTCGTGGAAACAGGGCCCATGGAAGACCCTGCTTTCGAGCGCCGCGATTACGCTGGCGACGCGCGCGGTGCTGATGCTGGTCGCGAACTGATGGCACACCGATGAAAAAATTCGAAGTATCAGAACTGTCCGCGATTGGACCGGGCGTCCGGTACGCGCGGAATTTCTCCCACCCCGCCACTCGAGAGCGCGCTGTCTACCTGCGCGTTCTCGCGGCAATTGTCGCGCTCGCGCTTGGCTTCGCGGGCTCGGCGGTTCTGACGCGCGAGGTTCCGCGGCCTGAGGTGGAAGCGATGCGGCGGGCGGCCCAGCGCATGGCGAGCGCGGAGGACGCGGTCGCCAATCGTCGCCAGAGCCTCGGTGTCGCGATCGATCCCACCCTCGACCCTCACCGCACTGGCCTCATCGGCATCGAGTCGAGCATCTTGACCACCACCGCGGGAGACATCGTTGCCAAGCGCACGGTTACGAGCACCGCCTTTGCCGCTCTCGTCGTCCGATACTTCCATGACCTCGGTCTCAAGCCTGGCGATAGCGTCGCGGTGGGGTCTTCGGGCTCATTCCCCGGAGCGCTCCTGGCGGTGCTCGCCGCCTGCGCCGAAGCTGGTGTGCGACCGGTCGTGATCACCTCGATCGGCGCTTCCGAATTCGGCGCGAATATCGAGGACCTCAGCGATGCCGAAATGATGGTCGCCGCGCGCGACGCGGGCGTGTTCCCTTATGTGCCCGCCGCGATCTCTCCCGGCGGCGACGGAGACCGGGGCATTTCTTCGCTGTACCGCCTCGAACCGAGCGACGACCTGGCCCGCTACGCGCGCTCGCTCGCCGCGCGCCTTAACATTCCCTTTGTTGGCGGAAGCGATTACGAGGCCTCGTTCGCCGCCCACCTCGCGGTATACGAGCGCGCGGCGCCTATCGCGGCC